>JAYUVA010000234.1:0-12145 GCA_043754375.1 Candidatus Kuenenia sp.
TTGCAGTTGCTGGATGAACTCAACGGCCGCTTTCGAATTCGCGATGTGGTGATTTCCGGCGGTTCAATGGGCGGGACTTCGGCTCTGGCCTTTGCCGCAATGCATCCGGATTGCGTTGATGGTGTTGTGGCTCTCAACGGCACAGCAAATCTGATTGAGTACGCGAATTTCACGGACGCGATCGCAGAATCGTACGGCGGAACAAAGACGGAAAATCTGGAAATCTACCGCGAACGATCGGCAGAGCTCTTTCCCGAACGCCTGACAATGCCCGTTGCAGCGACCACCGGAGGCAACGATGCGCTCGTGCCCCCGGACAGCACGCTGCGACTGCTGGCGGCTCTGAAAAGGCAGGGCACGCCCGCCCTTTCCATTCATCAACCTGACGGCGGGCATGAAACAAACTATGAAGACACGGTTGCTGCGTTCCAGTTTGTGTTCGGTCATCTCGATGCAAAAAAAGCGGAGCACGCGGCACCGGTATTCACGGCGTTCGACAAAGAAACCACCATCGTCTGTCTCGGCGACAGCGTCACCGGCGTTTATTATCACACGGGCGGTCATCGAGCGTATCCGGAGATGCTGGAACTGGCCTTCAGGCAGATTCAGCCCGATGCTCCGATTCGTGTGATCAACGCGGGAATCAGCGGCCACTCCACAATCGATGGCCTGGCGCGACTTGAGCAGGATGTCCTGCAACATCATCCCTCGCTCGTCACGATCAGCTTTGGACTCAACGATATGACGCGCGTACCGCCGGAGCAGTTTCGCGCCAACCTTGAACAATTGATCGATCGCTGCCGCGCTGCACAAAGTCTGGTTGTCCTCTGCACGCCCAATGCGGTGATCAACACCGACGGTCGTCCCATCAGCCGGCTCCGGGAATACTGCGACATTATTCGTGCTGTCGGGCGCGAAAACACGGTTCCGGTCTGTGATCAGTATGCGGCAGACGAACGGCTCAAATTGCGAGCCCCCTGGACGTGGCGGCTGACGATGAGTGATGAGATTCATCCAAACATGGACGGTCACAAACGTATGGCGGAGGAACTATGTCGCACGCTCAGTGGCTCAGAAACTTCTCTTGATGCGATTGAACCGCCGCCCGCACTGATCAGGACTCAGGCACAGTTGGCCGACGGTAATCCCATCCGGATCCTTGCGATGGCCCCCATCGCAGCCATGATGGAATCAGCCATTCATCAACAGGATCCCAGCGCCAAAGTGGAAGTGACAATATGGCCGGTTGCAGGAAAATCACTGCCGCAACTGGAACAGGACGCGAAGGACCTGGTCCGCGCGATGAAACCGGATCTCGTTGTGCTCAGCATCCCCGCCAACGCTGTCGCTGAGAACGATGAACAGCGTGTGCATGCGATTTCATGGCTCATGAACTGGTCGCTCAGCTTTGGCCATCAGGAATGGGACTGCCTCGTGGTGCATCCGAATGTCGTCGATCCGGGTGCTGATTCATCCCAGGCTTCCGTGATCCGAAAATTGGTCCACGCCCAGCATCTGGGACTCATCGATCGCGAGGCAGGTGACACTCGCGATGCCGAGACCATTCTGCGGGCATGGTTTCAGTCGCAGTTGAAGCGATGACGCAGTTGGTCGGAATTGGTCCGTTTAACCGCGTGCCCGGCGGGCCGCGCGAGCTGCGTCCAGCTGGATGGATTCCCACGCGCGGGGCGTTGCCCACGCGGTTAAACGGTTGTGCCGTCCTCAATTGAGCGCGTTATCGATAAAAACACTCGAAACGCTTCCGATTCGTGAGACATTCCAGTCGCATGGATCTTCTACTTGACCACAATTGAAGCGGGGATAGACTTCACATGTGCTAGTTGTAGCCAAGGCTACACTTACATTGAGGAAGAATAGACGCCGGTGGCGTCGGGAATGATTCTTATGCAGATAGCTCGGTCCTTCGTTTCCCCGGTGTCTTGCGGGCGTTGTCTATGGTCGAACGTCCGGTTCTTTGCTGTCTTGCTGTCGGTTCTTCTGTCGGGTTGTCAGAAAGCAGCAGACCCTGAACAGACTTCCGGATCCGATATCGCGCAGCCGATCAAAGTGCTGGCGACGGTCGGGATGGTGGCGGATCTGGTGAAGCAGATTGGTGGCGAACACACGAGCGTGAAGCAACTGATGGGGCCAGGTGTTGACCCGCATCTCTACAAGGCCACGCGCGACGACATGCAACAGATCATGTCGGCTGACATTGTGTTTTCGAGCGGGCTCATGCTGGAAGGGCGGCTCGAAGATACGCTGAAAACAGTTGGTAAAAAACGCCCCGTGTTCGCGATCACAAGTCGTCTGCCGCCCGAAATGCTGCTTTCGCCGGATGGTGCAGGTGGGCATCCTGATCCGCATGTCTGGATGGACGTTGCGGCGTGGACCAGCTGCATTGATGTGATCGAGGGCGCTTTAAGTGAGCATGATGCAACACAAGCAGACGACTTCAAGGCCAACGCCATTCCACTTCGTACACAATTGCGAGCCCTGCATGAATATGGGCTGTCCTCAATTGCCTCGATCCCGCAATCCAACCGCATCCTGGTGACTTCGCACGATGCATTCAGTTATTTTGGCCGAGCTTACGGTTTGGAAGTTGTCGGTGTGCAGGGGCTTTCCACTGAATCTGAAGCAGGCTTGCAGCGTATCAATGAACTGGTCGATCTGCTTGTTGAACGAAAAGTGGCAGCCGTGTTTGTCGAGAGCAGTGTGCCGCAGAAGAATATGCTGGCGCTGATCGACGGTGCGAAATCCCGAGGCCACGATGTGAAAGTCGGAGGCGAACTTTTTTCCGATGCAATGGGAGCGGAGGGTTCTTACGAAGGAACTTACGTGGGGATGCTCGATCACAATATCACAACCGTCGCACGGGCACTGGGAGGATCAGTTCCCGAAGGCGGGTTGCTGGGAAAACTGGCGGCAGTCAAGGAGCGGCCATGAACGCGCCTTTGCCGCTTTCGGTGAATGATCTGACCGTGGCGTGGCATCGTAAGCCCGTAATCTGGGATGTGGATCTTGAGGTGCAGCCTGGGCAGCTTGTCGGCGTCGTCGGACCGAACGGAGCCGGAAAGAGCACGTTGCTGAAGGCGATTATGGATCTTGTCCCGAAGGCGTCCGGACGTGTCGAAATTTTCGGACAGACTTACCGACAGAGTCGCGATCGCGTCGGCTATGTTCCGCAGCGCGAGAGCGTCGATTGGGATTTTCCCATCAGTGTGCTCGATGTTGTCACGATGGGGCTGTACGGAAAAATCGGCTGGTGCATGCCTGTTCGTAGCAGGCATCGTGATATCGCGCGGCGGGCTCTGGAACAAGTCGGCATCAGTGAACTTGCCAATCGACAGATCAGCCAACTTTCCGGGGGTCAGCAGCAGCGCACGTTCCTGGCTCGTGCGCTGGTGCAGGATGCGGATTTGTATCTGATGGATGAACCGTTTGCGGCGGTCGATGCCGCGACGGAAAAAGCCATCGTGGAGATTCTGCGCGAAATGCGGAAGGCTGGAAAAACGGCGATCGTGATTCACCATGACCTGCCGACTGTGCCGGAGTATTTTGATTCGGTTGTCCTGCTCAACATGCGCGTCGTAGCCAGCGGTCCGACGAAGGACGTGTTCACACGCGAAAACCTGGAACGCACTTACGGCGGTCGGTTGACGCTGCTCGATGAAGCCACCGAAGCCATGCGCCGACGGGAGCGAACACTGTGAGTGTGTTGCTGATACTGACTGTGTTCAATGACGGATTTCAAATCTCAGATTTCATATTTTCCTCGTCCTCACTTGCTGTGGCAGAATCGCTGACAAATCGCTCAATCTCCTGGCCGGAATGGGGGCAATGGAAGCGAGTTCTCCTGCTGCAGGATTACAACACGCGCGTCGTGATGACGGGGACCGGATTACTGGGGATGGCAGCTGGCCTTGTGGGCAGTTTTACGCTGCTCCGCCGCCGCGCGCTGATGGGCGATGCTCTCAGTCATGCCACACTGCCAGGCGTAGGGCTGGCATTCCTGCTCGCGCCTTATCTGGGACTCGATGGAAAATCGCTGCCAGTTCTGCTGACAGGTGCGGCTTTGAGCGGCATCCTCGGAGTCGTGGCGATTCTGTATATCCGCAATCTGACACGACTGAAAGAAGACGCGGCGCTGGGGATTGTCCTCAGCGTTTTCTTCGGGGCAGGCATCGCCATTTTGACGATCGTCCAGCAGGTTCCGTCAGGCCATGCCGCAGGACTGGAATCGTTCATCTATGGCAAGACGGCTTCGATGATTGCGAGTGATGCCAGACTCATCGCGGTCGTCGGCTTGCTCTCTGTGATCATCATCGCGCTGATGTATAAGGAACTCACGCTGCTGTGCTTCGACGAAGGCTTTGCCGGGTCGCGCGGCTATCCGGTGCTGATCCTGGACCTGCTGTTGATGGCACTGGTTGTCATCGTGACGATCATTGGCCTGCAGGCCGTGGGGCTGGTATTGATGATCGCGTTGCTGGTGATCCCGGCCGCAGCCGCGCGGTTCTGGACGCATGACCTGAAACGCATGATGCTGATTTCATCCGGCATCGGTGGTGTCGGCGGACTCGCAGGATCGGCGATGAGCGCCGTGTTTCCAAATCTGCCTTCCGGTGCCATGATCGTCATCGTCTGCAGCAGTTTGTTTTTCTTCAGCCTGCTCTTTGGTCGCTCACGCGGCGTGCTGGTACGAATCGCACGGCGCTGGGAACTGAATCGATCAGTCGATCGGCAGCATCTTCTGCGGGGAATGTACGAACTGCTGGAAGCACGCGACGCGGCCGCTGGACCGGCGGGAATCGGCGTGCCCTTTTCTCAATTGTTGACGATGCGCACATGGTCGTCGTTCCGACTGCTGCGCCAGATCGAACGCTGTCGCCACAACGGTCTGCTCGTGCGCAAAGATGACGGCGGTCTTTCGCTGACGGACGCCGGACTGGCGGAAGCATCGCGGTTGGCACATGAGCATCGTCTGTGGGAATTGTACCTGATCACTCATGCCGACGTTGCACCGGGGCGCGTTGATCAGGCGGCAGACGCCATTGAGCACGTGCTGGAACCGGAACTCATTGCGCAACTGGAACAACTCCTCGCACAGCAGTTGACTTCGCGCGGTGTCGTCGCCAGCCCGCATCCACTGGAATCCTCCGGCGGGCTGCGAACTGCTGCGCAGCCCGGGGACATTTCGCAGCCTCCCTTTTTGAAGGGGAGGGTGTCATGAACGAACCTGTTGGCTTGTCATGGGACTACGACGGCTGGATTGTGCTCGCTGGGATGCTGTGTGCCGTCGCCGCATCGTTGCCCGGAAATTTTCTACTGTTGCGACGCATGAGTCTGCTCGGCGACGCCATCAGTCATGCGATCCTGCCAGGCCTGGCAGTGGCATTTTTCGTAAGCGAAAGCCGATCCAGTCTGCCCATGTTTCTGGGAGCTGTGATTGTCGGAATTCTGACGGCACTGTTTACCGAGTGGATTCACAATTTCGGCGACGTCGATGAGGGCGCGTCGATGGGTGTCGTCTTTACGACATTGTTTGCCATCGGCCTGGTGATGATCGTGCAGGCGGCAGATCATGTCGATCTCGATCCCGGCTGCGTACTGTACGGCGCGATTGAAGCGACGCCATATGACCTGATCAAAGTCGCGGAGATGGAAATACCACGCGTGGTGATTGTGCTGGGCACCGTGACGATGGTCAATCTGCTGCTTGTTTTGCTGTTCTTCAAGGAACTGAAGCTCAGCGCCTTTGATCCGGCGTTAGCGACGAGCATCGGATTCAGTGCGCGGTTAATGCATTATCTGCTGATGGTCATTGTGGCCGTGACGGCGGTGGCCAGTTTCGAAACGGCGGGCAACATTCTCGTGGTGGCCATGTTTGTTGTACCACCCGCAACCGCGTATCTGCTGACAAAACGTCTGGGGATGATGATTTTTTGCAGTACTGTCATCGCGGTTCTTTCAGCTGTTTGCGGACATCTGTCGGCGGTCCTGGTGCCGCATGTCTTTGGATTTCGGAGTACCAGCACGTCTGGAATGATGGCCCTTTGTGCGGGGGCGTTGTTCTTTGTCGCGTCGCTGATTTCGCCTCGCAACGGCGTGATCGTGCGGATTGTGCGCAGACACAGACTGGGGCTGCGAATTCTGTCCGAAGATCTGATTGCGTTGTTGTACAGGATGGACGAGCGCTCGCGAGATTGTACCGTGTCGGTGCAGAAGCTCTGTTCGGTATTGCTGGCTCGCCCGTGGCTGGCGTCATGGCTGATGAACCGAAACGTTCGCAAGGGCCATGTGATTCGATCAGGATCCGGATTTCGTCTGACGGATGCCGGACGTGACCTGGGATCGGTGCTTGTCCGTTCGCACCGCTTGTGGGAACAGTATCTGGTGTCGGAAGGCGGCGTCGCAGTGGACCGAATTCACGGTCAGGCAGAAAAGCTGGAACACTTCACCAACCGCGAACTCCGCGATCGCCTTGATGAGATAACTGCCGCGCCGTCAACCGATCCGCACGGTCGCCGAATTCCCTCCGAACGTACAGACTAGTGCTCTGTCAAGCCCAAATTGCACAGCATCAGAACCTGACTCTGGATGCCGGCGTGTGGCTGATGAAACGCAGGATGAAGCATTTGAAACTTTACCTTAGGGATGAGTAGGATACGTAGGGGCCAGGTACAGAAATCTGCGATGTAAGTGGATGCATTATGAACAGTCGATCTCGAGCTGCCATGACATCAACGAACCCACTTGTTCAGGCAGCTTTGCAGGATTACGTGGATCGGATTGATCGCGGCGAAGAGATTGACGTCGCAGCGTTCGTGGTCCAGCACGCGGATGTTGCCGACGAACTGCGTTCGTTCATCGCGCTCGACCTGGAGGCACGACGGCTGGCTGGCGGTGCCGCTCCAGTGGTCGGCTCGCCGCTGTCCAAAGCACCTGCTGTAAAGCCTCCTCCGACGAACGCCGAAGTTTCCACGCATTCGATCGTGGGCTCGATTGAAGGAACCGCCGGTGGCAAACCAAAATCCGCAGACCGACAGACAGCCTCAGCGGCGGTTGAAAAATCCACCGGCGACCTGCCGGATGTGTTCGGTCGTTATCGAGTGCAGAAGAAACTGGGATCGGGAGCCATGGGAGCCGTGTATCTTGCCGAAGACACACTGCTCCATCGCAAGGTGGCGTTGAAGACACCGACATTCGAAGGCGACAAGGACGGTGAACTGCTGAGACGCTTCTATCGCGAAGCGCGTGCCGTCGCGAACCTGAAACACCCGAATCTGTGCGCGGTGTACGATGTCGGTGAAATCGATGGGCATCATTACATCTCGATGGAGTTCGTGCGTGGGAAGAAACTGCAGGACTACATCAACCCCGACAAACCGATGTCCGAGAAACAGGGGATGGCCGTCGTGCGTAAGATCGCCCTGGCGATGCACGAATCGCATACGCAGGGCGTGATCCACCGCGATCTGAAGCCCGACAACATCATGGTGAACGAGAAGGGCGAGCCGGTCGTGATGGACTTTGGGCTGGTCTATAAGACTGAATCGACGAATTCGACCCGGATCACGCAGCGGGGGATGCTGGTTGGTTCGCCGGCGTACATGTCGAAGGAACAGGTGGAAGGCGATCCGGACAAACTGACAGCCGCGACCGATCAGTACAGCCTCGGCGTGATTCTGTACCAGTTGCTCACATCAAAATTGCCATTTGAAGGAGGCATCCACGCCGTGCTGGCGTCGATCCTGACAAAAGAGCCATCACCGCCGTGTCAGTTACGCACGGATCTGAATCCACATCTTGAGGCAGTTTGCCTGAAGATGATGGCCAAGGAGGCAAAAGATCGTTATCCGTCCATGAAGGCCGTTGCCGAGGCGATCGCCGAAGTGGCGAAGGCCACATCAAAGGCCGCCACATCAGTCGTCGTTCCTGCACAGGTTGATGGCTCGATGACCGATGGCCTCACAGCAACGTTTGCTGGTTTTTCGGTTGCCACAGAACAGAAATTGCCTTTCCTGAGTGTCACGAATTCTTTCGTGAAGGCTCGTGTTCGCCGACCGATACAAAAACGCTCAAACAGTCTGCTGTATACCGTCGTCGCGGCGGCAGCGTTGTTATTGTTGCTGTCCGTCATCGTCTGGATCAGGAGTGGCAACGCCCTGCTGAAAATCAGCGTGCATGTCGACGACGTTGAGGTCACATTTCAGCATGAAACTCTGACGCTCGTCGATGGAACACATGAGTACAAGGTTGTACCCGGCGAGCATGTGTTGCACATTAAATCGAAAGACGCCGAATTCGATACTGACAAGTTCACGCTGAAACGTGGTGAAAATCCGGTCGTAACCGTTGAAGTGATCGAGTCCGAAATTGTAACTCGACTTGGAAACGAGGTGATTTCACGAATCTCTCAGCAGCCGTCCGCACCCGCCGATTCTCTGGTCTTTCAGGACAAACGATTCAAGTTGTTTGCGGAGCAGTTGACCTGGCACGAGGCTCAACGGAAATGTCGCGCGATGGGTGGTCGCATGGCAGAAGTTCGTTCATCCATCGAGAATGATTTTTTGATGAAGTTGGCCTTGAACGCGAAGCAAACCGGAATCTGGCTGGGATCAACTGATGAAGTTCAGCAAGGCACTTGGCTATGGAGTGATGATTCCGGACTGGCTTTCAACTACTTCGCCAATGGACAACCTGATCGTACCACGATCGGCCAGCATTATCTGTTGATGATGATTATGTCTCAGCGCGGCCAGTGGTGCAGTCAGCCGGACTGGTCGATGAAATGGACGCCCGGTTTTATTTGTGAGTGGGAAATTGACGACCGCGACAAAGCGCCTTTGCCGCCACTTGAAGCAGCCGATTCAAGTGATGCGACGCCAGAATCAGTTTCAAATCTTGATCGAGTGGCGGTCGGTATCTGGAGACCGTTGATTGAGGCGACAACTGTGCTGACTGATCAGCAACACATGAAATTCCACGACGGAATTCTGGAGCTGGATGCTGTCCCTGTGAAATTTCAAAACATCGTCGCTCGTGTTGTTGTTCGCGCGGAGGTCCGCAAGATTTCTGGAGAAAACGTCACATTTGGACTGCGTAATGCCATAGACACCGAACAAAAAACGAGCGCGTATGGCGCTTTTTTTGCTGGCACCGAGTATCTCGGAGGTGATTTCTTTGGCATTGGAGAAAAACAGGGAGACACACCTTGGGTTGCGGCGATCTACGGCCCTTCGGAAACAGGAAATCCTCAGACGAGTTCTGAACTCCTTCCCACAAACACGTCATCTCTCGATGATCCGCAGCCGGACGACGTCCCGGAGACGACCATCCAGGCGGATGCAACTTTGCACCCTGGTGAACCGGCACAAGTGATCAACCTTGATGCGGATCGAATGACATTTGGCCGCGCGATGGATCGTGACGTGGTCCTGTCAGGGCCATTGGTTTCGGCACGGCATGCGGTCCTTGCGCGAGCAGGCGATGGAGATTATCTGAGCGACGCGCAAAGCGTTCACGGCACGTACGTTAACGGCAAGCCCATGATTCGGGCAAAGCTTGTCTCCGGCGATCGCCTGCAGATCGGTCCAATTCTTTTTCAATATGAAGGCAATCGCCTCGTACGATCCACTTGCACGTCTGCAATTTCCGTGTCTGCCGGATCGTTATCGAAGCACGCCGGACAAACAACGCTCCTCGACAGTCTCACCTTCACACTTCAGCCGGGTGAGTTTGTGGGACTGATTGGACCGAGCGGAGCGGGAAAGACAACATTACTCGACGCGCTCAATGGTCTGCGTCCTGCCACTTCCGGCGACGTCCTGCTGAACAACGAGTCGCTCTATGAAGAATACGGCTGTCTGAAACAGAATATCGGCTACGTTCCTCAGGACGATATTATTCACCGGGAACTGACCGTCAATCAGGCTCTCACGTATGCGGCGCGCCTGCGACTGCCGACGGCCATGAATGTCGAGGAACTGAACCATATCATCGGCGGCACGCTGGAAGCCCTCGATCTGACCCATCGTCGCGATGTTGTCATCGGAATGCTCAGCGGCGGCCAGCGAAAACGAGTCAGCGTCGGTGTTGAACTGCTCAGTCGGCCCGGTGTCCTGTTTCTGGATGAACCGACTTCGGGACTCGATCCCGGAACAGAATCGAAGCTGATGAAACTATTTCGGCGATTGGCCGACCAGGGGCGGACGGTCGTCTGCACAGGAGAACTTCTTTGTTGCAGATCGTACTCAAGGTGACTTCCGGTCCCCATGAGGGCCGCGAGTATTCGTTTGACAGTCACGACAATTTCATCGTGGGGCGTGCGAAATCGGCACAGTTTCGACTCTCCACAAAGGACCAGTATTTCTCTCGCAACCACTTCCTTGTCGAGGTGAATCCGCCCCTCTGCCGATTGCTGGACCTGAACAGCACAAACGGCACTTTCGTGAATGGAAAGAAAGTTGTATCGATCGAACTGAAGCACGGTGACACAATTAAGGCAGGGGATACCACGCTGCAGGTGAGCCTCGTTCCGATGCTGGTCTCAGTTGCGACTCCAGCGCCTGCCCCGGAATCAGGCAAGGATGCTCAGCGCAAAACCGCGCCACACGTCGTCAACGACCAGACAATTGTGCCACGCAACTGGGCTCGCAAATCACCTGGTTCGCATGAACTTCGACACGATACCGCAGCGTCTCCCGGAAACGCTGAAGACATTTCGGCAAATGTCATTCCATCCGCGAAACCCATCCCTCGCACAAAATCACCTGTGGTTACCCCGACACCAAATGTCTCGATTTCTGAAGAAGATCGTGCCAGGATCGCAGCCCATCCTCAGCCGTTTGATGGTTACGAGATTATTCAGGAACTTGGACGAGGCGGCATGGGTGTCGTTTATCGGGCACGCTCGAAGGCAGACGGCTCTCTCGTGGCGATTAAGGTCGTACTGCCTGCCGTTGCATCAAGTCCGGATGATCTCGCCCGTTTTGTTCGCGAAGCTGGCATCGTCAAGGAGCTGTCTCATCCGCATATCGTCCAGTTCCGCGACCTGGGTCATGCCAACGGCCAGCTCTTCTTTGCGATGGACCTCGTGCCGGGCGTCAATGGGCTGGCATTTCTGCGTCATCAGGACGGTCCACTGCCCGTGGCGAGAGCCGTCAAAATCGTTTGCCAGCTTTTGCAGGCGCTCTCGGCAGCACATTCCGCAGGCTTCGTGCATCGCGATGTCAAGCCGTCAAATTTGCTGATTGAACAGCGTGCATCCGGCGACTTTGTCTGGCTGGCCGACTTCGGTCTGGCTCGCGCCTATCAGGCCTCAAAGATCAGCGGTCTGACGACAACAGGAAACATCGGCGGCACCCTTCCGTACATGGCTCCTGAGCAAATCACGAATTATCGCGATGTGACACCTGCTGCAGATCAATACTCGGCAGCAGCGACCCTTTATTATCTGCTCACACGTTCGTACCCGTATGATTTTCCAAGTGACATCGCAAGCAAACTCTTGATGGTCCTGCATGAATCACCACGTCCGGTTCAACTTCGCTGTCCGGACATTCCGGCGAAACTGTCTGCCGTCATTCACAAGGCCCTCGCCCGCCTGCCAGCGCAGCGGTTTGCTGACGTTTCGCATTTCCGTAAGGCGCTGCAACTCTGCATTCGGAATCCTTGATGCGATATTCACCAAGCCAGGCGTGTGCGTTTTTTCGCCAGCCTAAATCGGAGAAAGAATTCTGGATACGCAACGCACACAAATCATTTCGCAGGGCAACAAATGAAGTCCAGAAACCGAAATTTCCGCTGATCGGTTGCGTCTGGGAGGTTTGTCGCGAGAATTTATCAGGCTGGAAAATTCTCAGGAAGTGAAAAGGGGCGTAGATCATCGAAAGAAAGGCGATTTGACTCGCAAGCCCGAACCGGGGAAAATCAGGGCTTGTCCGGGTGGCTACCATGTCGGATGTGGGAAGCCGCTGGGGGCATAAATTGCTGAGTTCCCTCGTTGTTGGGAGCTTTCGGGGATCTGGCTTGTCTGGCGGAAACCGATTGCTATACTCCGCCGCTCGCTATCGCACGCGGTCCGCGCTAGTGTAGCTCAATTGGCAGAGCTCCGGTTTTGTAAACCGGTGGTTGTGGG
>JAYUVA010000235.1:0-2667 GCA_043754375.1 Candidatus Kuenenia sp.
CTGACCGGTGATCGCTCACCACTGTCCAGCATGCGGCCTGGGCCCACAGCGATCACTGTGCCACGCTGCTGCTTTTCTTTTGCAGCGTCTGGCAGCACAATCCCGCCAGCGGTCGTTTCTTCAGCTTCATTTGGACGAACTACAACGCGGTCATCAAGAGGATTGATTTTCATTCGAGTCAGCTCCGTAAATTCCGAGCCCAGCTCGGAGTGTTGTGCAAAAAGATTTGAGTCAAGACACTATTTGATATAAGCAGATGAACCAGAGATCGGGGACAGGCCCAGGACTACATCATTCCCGGCATGCCACCCATTCCACCCATGCCACCCATTCCCATGCCGCCCATACCGCCACCGCCATCGTGATGATGATCGTCATGGTGCTCGTCTTCAGCCTTCTTCGGCTCATTCACAACGATGCAGTCGGTCGTCATCAGTAGAGTTGCAACGCTCATTGCGTTTTGAAGAGATGTTCGAACGACCTTTGTCGGATCAATCACACCGAAGACCAGCATATCGCCGTACTTGTCGTTCAGAGCGTCATATCCGTAGTTAACCTTCTTTTCCTTCTTGACGCGATTGGCAACCATGGCCCCGTCCTGACCAGCGTTCTCAGCAATCATCCGGAGCGGCATTTCCAGCACGCCCCGAATCAACTGAACGCCGTACTCTTCATCGTTCTTGAGGGAAAGTTCGTCCAGGGCAGAGGCACATCGCAGCAATGCAACACCACCGCCAGGTACGATTCCTTCTTCGATGGCTGCACGGGTGGCTGCAAGAGCATCGTCGATCAAATCCTTGCGCTCCTTCATCTCCGTCTCAGTCGCGGCACCGACATTGATCTGAGCCACGCCGCCGGCCAATTTGGCCAGACGTTCCTGCAGTTTTTCGCGATCGTACTCACTTTCCGTGCCATCAATTTCACGGCGGATCTGTTCGACGCGACCGGTGATGTCGGACTTTTTGCCGCCACCTTCGACGATAATCGTCTTGTTGGCATCAATGCGAATTCGCTTGGCTTTGCCCAAATCTGAAAGTTGCACGTTTTCAAGTTTGATCCCAAGATCCTTGAAGAACGCCTTGCCGCCGGTAAGAATCGCGATGTCTTCCATCATGGCCTTGCGACGGTCACCGTAACCAGGTGCCTTCACTGCAGCGACTTTGACGATGCCACGCATCTTGTTAACAACCAGCGTCGCCAACGCTTCACCTTCAACGTCTTCAGCGATGATCAGCAGGGGTACTCCGCCCTTGGAAATCGCTTCCAGCAATGGCACCATCTGCTTGGCACTGGAGATTTTCTCTTCGTGCAGCAGAATGCGGCAGTTGTCGAAAACAACTTCCTGCTCGTCGTCGTCGGTAATGAAGTGAGGCGACAGATAGCCGCGGTCAAACTGCATGCCTTCGACAAGTTCAACTTCCGTAGTGACGTGGCGGCCTTCTTCGACAGTGATGACCCCATCCTTACCCACCTTCATCAAGGCGTCGGCAAGAATTTCGCCAATCTCTGAATTGTTGTTGCCGGCAATGGCCGCAACCTTCGCGATCGACTCACGGTCAGTCGCCTTCACGGGCTTTGACATCTTGCCCAAGGCTTCAATGACAGCAGCAACCGCCTTGTTCGCACCGCGACTCAATGCCATGGCATCGGCACCCGCTGCAATATATTTCAGCGCCGACCGGAAGATTGCCTCGGAAAGCACCGTCGCGGTCGTTGTGCCGTCGCCAGCCACATCATTGGTCTTGCTGGCAGCTTCCTTAACCAATTGAACAGCGACGTTCTCATAAGGATCTTCCAGCTCAATATCTTCCGCGACGGTCACACCGTCCTTTGTCACTTTCGGTGCCCCCCAACCCTTATCGAGCACGGCATTACGACCGCGCGGCCCCAAGGTACTGGCGACCGCTCTGGACAATTTCGATACGCCGGACAGCAGGCTCTTACGCGCCTCTTCGTCAAACGTCAGCAACTTAGCCACGGCTTCTCCTCAAATTTTACAACGCAGTTATTATGGTTCACTTCAGGCCAAACGTTTCGTGATCAGATTCTGATCACTGCACAGAGTGGCAGAGTCTTCAGGAATGCCTTCGCGGATTGCAAACCCTGTGCCGCCTTGGATTGTTGAGACGCAAACTGTTTGTGTTAATGGGTTTACGAGTTTTGTGTCGCGTCGGGCTCGATGACGATCCGCCACTATCGGTCTTTTTGGCAGGCGTCTATAAAAATGCGTGGCGGGGCATATACCACCAATGGATTTAGAGAATCCGTGTCGTCTGCGTCGAATTTCAGGAGAATTCGCCCGGAACTGGGCTCTTATCAACGTAGATCGGGAAGATTTTTCAGTTTATGCGGAAATCAGCATGACATTTGCTGTGCAAAGGCGAATACCCGCCACTTGTGGACTATTGGATGTGAAGAGTTGGACTTCGGGTCGTTTCGGGTGAAAGTCCTGACCAGCACTTTCAAAACGTTGTTTAATTTTGCAAAGGAACCTGCAAGATGCTTGTTCTCAGTCGGAAAATCGGGGAATCAATTCAGATCGACGGAGGAATCCGCGTCACGGTGACTGAAGTCCGTGGCGGACGGGTGCGTCTGTCCATTGAGGCACCGGCGAGTATTCGAGTACTCCGCAAAGAAATTGCTGACATCGCGCCGAGACAACCAGCG
>JAYUVA010000236.1:0-3620 GCA_043754375.1 Candidatus Kuenenia sp.
GGCCTGATGGCCGACTCGAATGACAAACGAAATTCGATCCGGATAGACCAACCGAGCGTCCGCCACAGCTTGTCCGAACGAATCTGAGACGAAATAGTCGCCAGATTCCGGTTCAATCGCCACGAACTTGTTCTGATTTTCGGTTTCCAGCTTGGCTTGCAATCTATCGGCGTCGATGGCCTTTGCACGAGCCGCAATACTGTCTGTGTGTTCCGAAATCATGAACGGCTCCCTGCTTGTGTGGCGTTGCTTAACACTTCGGCTGCGTTGATCGTAGCATGGAACCCACAGCACTTCCACCTTGACAGATTCCGGGTGCTGACGCATCCCGGCTCACCGCAGAGCGACGGCGAAGGGGCGATGTTGTGGACGTGGAGTCTTTGTTTACGGTGCCCCAGTCAAGGCTTGTCTCGACAGGGTGAGACGGAGAAATTGGGTGGCTTGGCCCCTGCCTCTAGTCATTCAGCCCCCACGTACCGTCCCAGCGGACGAAGCCTTCGATGGCTTCATATTCGGCAAGGCCGAGTTGGTCGTACTTGCAGGCGGTGTCGGCGTTGCGGGATTCAGCACGTTGCCAGAATTCCCGCATGTCAGCACCTGGAAACAACGCTCGGTCTTTCTGAGATTCGTGCTTGAAGATCGCGTTGCGCTTTTGTTTGACTTCCTGAGGACTGAGCGGAACCGCCATTTCAATCTGATGCACGGGCCACTCCTGCCACGCACCGCGGTACAGCCAGACTTCGCTTTCTTTATACCACTCGTCGTTCCGGCATTCATCGCAGGCCAGAATGATGGCTTTCAGACAGGTGCGGTGTGTTCCATGCGGGTCTGACAAATCCCCCGCCGCATAAATCTGATGCGGTCGCACTTCGCGCATCAGATCGACCAGAATCCTGATGTCATCCGGCCCGAGCGGTCTCTTCTTCACCCCGCCCGTCTCATAAAATGGCATGTCGAGAAAATGCAGCTTCTCATTGGGAACGCCGCAGCAGCGGGCACCAGCACGTGCTTCTCCGCGACGGATCAGTCCCTTGATCTGCTGAATCTCTTTGCTGTCGATCTGTCCGGCTTGTTTCTTTTTCAGATACTCTTCAACATGATCGTCGAGGTTTCGGATTCTGTCCGATAAGAGACCGAACGCCGTACAATAATCTGACACGAATTCTGTGAACCGGATGGCATCGTCATCGAAGACGGCAATATTGCCAGACGTCTGATAAGCGATGTGAACTTCATGCCCCTGAGCCGCCAGGCGAATGAGCGTGCCCCCCATCGAGATCACGTCGTCATCCGGATGCGGCGAAAAACAGAGAATACGTTTCGGAAAGATATGATCGAACGGCTGAGGCCGATCTCCGGGGCGTTTCTTGTGTGCAGGTTTACCGGCGGGCCAGCCAATGATGGTGCTTTGCAGATGACGAAAGACCGTCAGATTGATTTCATAGCCTGAACCGTACTCGGCGAGCAGATCCTGCAGCCCTTCTTCGTTGTAGTCCGAATCCGTGAGTTTCAGAATCGACTTGCTCATCTTCTCCGACAGCCAGATCACGGCGCGGCGAATGATGGCTGGTTCCCATTGCACGTTGCTCACCAGCCATGGCAGTCGCGTGCGTGTCAGAGCCGCAGACGCAGCCGCATCGAGCAGTACGTCTGTATTGGGATGTCGCTGCAGGAACGTCGCCGGGATGGCTGGTGTGACTTCCCCTTCCACGGTTCTGGCGATGATCACAGATTTGTTTTCGCCAAACGCCAGGATGATGATCCTCCGCGCATCCAGAATTGTACCGACACCCATTGTCACCGCGCGCCGCGGGACGTTTTCTGCGCCGAAGAAATCACTCGCCGCGTCAATCCGCGTGACACTGTCCAGCGTGATCATGCGCGTGCGCGTCGATTGATCCGAACCTGGTTCGTTGAAGCCGATATGACCTGTTCGGCCGATCCCCAGCAGTTGAATGTCGATCCCGCCAGATGCCGCAATCTGTGCTTCGTAGTCCCGGCAATAGTCGGCGATGTTTTCAATCGGGACGGTGCCGTCCGGCACATGGACATTTTCAGGCCGGATATCGATGTGATTGAAGAGATGTTCCTTCATGAACCGCATGTAGCTTTGAAGGTCTTCCGGCTGCATCGGATAGTATTCGTCGAGATTGAAGGTCACGACGTTGGTAAACGACAGGCCTTCCTCGTGGTGCATGCGGACCAGTTCGGCATAGATGCTGGTCGGTGTTGAGCCCGTCGCCAGTCCGAGCACGGCCGGTTTTCCTTCGGCCTTGCGGCTCCTGATGAGCGTCGCGATTTCGGTGGCCACAAGACGTGAGGCTTCGCGGGAGTTCGCCAGAATCGTACATCGCAGCTTTTCCAGCTGACACAAGTCCTGCCGTTGGTTCATAAATATCGCAATCCGCCTGTGTTTTTGCCGGGAAAGGATCTGAGATCCACGAAGTCTAACGGCTCCCAAAGACTTTTCATGCGAACGGGTGGACGTTTTGAAAAACGGGTCTAGAACGTCGCCAGTACCTTGACTCTCTGAGTCGAGTACTCTGGACATTCATTTCCGGGAGATTCGCCAAAAACGGTCCCACTGAACGAGAGGCGGCTGATTCACAGCGAACCTTCGCTTCGACAGCCCAACTTGGGCAATCTGACGGGCATGAATGTCCATCCTGCAAAAAACGACTGGAAAAAACGACCATGAAACAGTTTCTCCTCAGTGTTGCGGTAATGTCCATTCCTTCGCTGCTGGTCGCCGCCGATCGGGCGGAGTGGACTCAATGGCGTGGGCCGGATCGTCTGTGTACAGTCCCGGCAGGAACCGCATGGCCGGACAAACTTGACGAAGCGACGCTCGTGGAGACGTACCGAGTTCCGCTGGAGCCGAGCTATTCCGGTCCCATCGTGGCGCAGGATCGAATCTTTGTCACTGAAACTGTGAACAAGGAAAAGGAAGTTGTCCGGGCGCTCGATCGTGATTCAGGAAAGGAGCTGTGGCAGGCTGAGTGGCCAGGGGCCATGAGTGTTCCGTTCTTTGCGGCATCCAATGGAAGCTGGATTCGCGCGACACCGATCTACGATGGCGAGAAGCTGTACGTGCCTGGGATGCTGGATGTGCTGGTCGCGATTGACGGAAAGTCCGGCAAAGAAGCCTGGCGAAAAGATTTCCGGGAAGAGTTTGGCACGGTCGGTCAGTCGTTTGGCTTCGTCTGTTCGCCACTGATTGACGGCGAATTCCTGTACGTGCAGACATCGGGCGGCCTGGTGAAGATTGATCGCCAGACCGGAGCGACCGTGTGGCGAGGTCTCAAGGAAGAAGGTGGCATGATGGGAGGCTCGTTTTCGTCGCCGACCCTGGCGACCGTCGCGGGGACGAAGCAACTTGTCGTGCAGACGCGATCAAAACTCTGCGGAGTTGGCATCGACGCAGGTGAAGAGTTGTGGTCGATTGCGATCCCATCCTTCCGAGACATGAACATCCTGACGCCGACCGTCCTCGGTGATCGAGTCTTCACCAGCAGCTATGGCGGCGGAGCCATGATGTTTGAGGTGACTCGCACAGACACAGGCTTCGCCGCGAAGCAACTGTGGAAGAACACGACAGAGGCCTACATGTCGTCGCCCGT
>JAYUVA010000237.1:0-8926 GCA_043754375.1 Candidatus Kuenenia sp.
CAGAGATCTTCATAGCGGCACTCGATCCGGCGATCAGCGGAGACGATTCGTTCGGCCATGAGCCAGGATCCCAGAAGCAGATGCCATTCCATCGCAGCCAAGACCGGATCATCGGCTCCGAACCGCATCTTCAGTGTAGACGTCACGACGTCACGTGGGTCGCGAACCATGTGAATGAATCGAGCATTCGGCATCAATTCCTGAATCGCCGGAATTGCCAGCACATAAAGCGGCGTGTTATCCCCGATAAAGGAAAGCTCATGCCACGGCTTTGGAGAATCCAGTTGCCAGACATAGTGAATAAATGCTTGACATCCGTAAAGGTCATACTGGCTGCAAAAACGCCGGAAGCCATCTGCACTGGCGATGTTCTCCCAATGTGAATGTGTCAGCCATGAATTGACTTCTTCAGTCAGTCGCTGCAGCGACGAGGGATTGTTGATATCACGCAACAGGGAAAGATTCTGTGAGATGTAACCTGTCTCTTTTGCAATCTGCACCCGCGGCAGATGACTCAGCAGCGATGCCGTGATCGTTGTCCCGGATCGACCGCTGCCAACAATGAAGACGGGGGTTGGATGCTGAAGCATGTGAAAATCGACTGTTTAGAAATGCGAGTGACACAGCAAAGCGGCTGCATCGCTCAGGCGGCTTTACGGCGGATGATACCGGTTTGATTGATTCGGCTCCATTCATGTTCCCATGTCATCTCGTCGCTGGCCATCAGGGCGCTGGCATTGCGTGAAAACTGATCGAAGAGTGCTGAGTTCTCCGAAAGCTTCTGCATTTGCACGGCGAGCTGTTGAGAATTCAAATCACCGCCGATAAGAAGGCCCACCTTTCTGCCATCGATCCAATTCGGAAATTCACCAAGCCGCGTGCCGATCACCGGCATCCCAAGAGCCAGATACTCGAACAGCTTTGTGCAATTCGTCCCAACCAGACTGTAGCGAGGCGTATTCGCGAGAAGCGCGAGACCGCAGCAGCGGCGAGTCGCGGAGAATTCTCGAAACTCTGCCGGAGTGACTCCATTGTGGATTGTGACACCCGGCATCTTTCGCAGTCGAACGATGAGTCCCGCGTCACCTTCGCCAAACACGTGCAGTTCTGAGTTTGTCCGAACAGATTCCGGCAGAAGCTGAAACGCCGCAGCTGCCGCACCGACGCCTTTTTCAACAAAGACGCCCCCGATATAGACGAAACACAATTTGCCGGTCGGTGATCGGGTTTTCCCTGATTCGCGCCAGATGGACGCAGGATAGTTGTGGATCTCCAGCACTGATGGCTGCCATTGCTCCAGATGGCATTTCAACGCCTGCTTGTCCATGTGGATACAAGTTACAAGCGAAACCCATGGCAGACAGATCCGGTGAATCGTACGCACGAGCAGACTGAAGAAGCGGCGTTTCAGCGGTGAGCCGCTGCCGTCGAGCGCGTTGATTTCGAAGTGATCGTATTCGTCGTAAAGCACAGGGACGCGGCGAATCAAACCGATGACAATCGCCAAAGGCAGCACGGACCAGTGAAAACACATTACGGACGCTAATGTTGCTCCAGCGACCTGTCCCAGATCGATGGAAAATCGACCGACACGATCTGGCACAGTCGGATTTTCAGACTTATCCAGAACCCATGAACCTCTGGGAAGTGCCCAAACCCTGACGCTGGTTCCTTTGGACTGAACGCCTTCAACAAATACCGCCATGCGTTTGGTGACAATTCTGCCGCCCGTGACGCAGATGACATATGCAGGCACACTGGATTCCGACATCAAATTCATCCACGAACATTCAATGACGTACGCATGACGCCGCAGTATTTTTGTGTCATTTCGCGTTTGTGACAATAGCAATTGTCCGTGACTCGTCTGGTCCTCCGGCGTCCCCGTCGTCGCGTCCATCAGGCAATCCACGCTATCCGCAGGAAATCCGCTTACCGTTGCCGCACTCGCGTTCCGCGGAGCTCTTCATTTCGGGTATCCTGCCACAGATCTGAATAGCCGCGTTTTCTACCCTGATGTCAGCAGACTCCCGGATGCCGATGACTCCGTTCGTAACCGTGGTTGTACCGATTCGAAATGAAGCTGGTCACATCGCGAGATGTCTCCGCAGCATTCTGGTAAGCGATTATCCACAGGATCGGTTAGAGGTCATTGTTGTCGATGGGCTGAGCGATGACGGCACGCGGCAGATTATTCAGGAACTCATGGTCGAAGACACACGTCTGCGAATGCTTGACAATCCCGAGCGCATTGTGCCGCACGCCATGAACCGAGCGATCTCAGCGGCCTGCGGCGATGTGATTATTCGCGTCGATGGGCATGCCGATGTTGCGGAAGATTTTGTTTCCAACAGCGTTAACGTCTTGCAGATCAGGCCGGACTGCTGGTGCGCTGGCGGATCCATTGAGACAGTCAGTCATACCAAAATCGGACAAATCATTGCGGCGTGCATGAGCACACGTGTGGGGGTCGGAAACGCACACTTTCGGCTGCGCGACTATGAGGGCTACGTCGATACGATTGCTTTTGGAGCTTACTGGCGATGGGTCTTTGATCGCATCGGGATGTTTGATGAAGAACTGGTTCGCAATCAGGATGATGAGTTGAACGCAAGGCTGATCATGCACGGTGGTCGAATCTACATGAGCAGCAGTATCCGGTGTCGGTACTATCCACGAACCAGCCTGAGAAAGTTGTGGAGACAGTATTTTCAGTACGGCTTCTGGCGGATTCGCACGATTCAGAAACTTGGCCGTCCGGCAAACATGCGCCAGTTGGCCCCGATGCTGTTTGTTCTTGGCTTGATCAGCTTGTGTCTCTTGGCCGTCGGTTGGCCTGCGGCTCGCATCGCCCTGCTTGCGTACGTTTCGCTGTATGCCGCTGGGCTGATCCTTGGAGCTGTTCAGGTCGGTCGCCGCACAGGCGTGCAGGGATTCCTGCTGGCACCGATTGTGTTTCTCATTCTGCACCTGGCCTACGGTCTGGGGAGCCTTTGGGGAATCGTCCGGCTTGTGTTGCTGAAACGCGGACGAATCAGTCAGGAGATGTCGAGATAGGCCTGAGCCGGAAGCCACTGGCCCTTTAATGTCTGGTGACCGATTACAATATTTTTTCAATATAAAATGAGGCGGGCTCGCGATCCGCGGTGAGAAACGGACAGGCAGCTCGGAGTTGTTCATAGTGCTCGTGATACAGAAGATTTACCGCACCGATGATTTTCCAGTGTGGATTGCCGCTCAGCAAAGCCTCCATCAGATACTGTTCATTCCAAAAATGAACTTTGTCCACAACAAATGCCTTTGGATAATCGCGAGGTGTAAAAATATCATGGATGTGTACGATCACGCCCTTCTTCAGCGTCGGCAGAATTTCCAGAAATTCGCACAGCACATCACCTTGAGGTCGGATGACATGCGATGAGTCAATGAAGAGCAGATCGCCGGATTCAAGCTGCTGAAACACTGAATTATCGACAGCTTCCACGACTTCGCGTCGTACCTTCACTCCCGATCGTTCGAGCCATGGAGTTTCGTAGGGTTCAATGCATGTATGCTCGCAGAAATAGTCTGACTGCAATATTCGGTTCTTGCGAATCGCTTCAATCACGAGCAGTGTTGAATTGCCGCTTCCTATTTCAATGACTCGTTTTGGTTTTTTCAGACGGACCATGTTGTACAGAAATTCTGCGTCGCCTGATGTGAACATACCATTGGCAAAGCTATAGGTCAGCTCGTCTCGACTCGTCTCGGCAAATACTCTGAGTTCCTCTCCAAACGTAAAACTCTTCAACAATTCGAGCTGGTCGGAAACGTTCAAATCAATGCCCGGCAGTCTTCGAGGCTGATCCAGCGGACGAGTCAGCAGGCTGAAGTCAATCAGAGGTTCGTAGTAATGATTGGCGATTGGAAAGACGCCAACCGTTGAAAGCACCTTACGACAAAACGGCATGCGCTGCGCACCGGCGCGACGCAGAATCCGCATCAGCACTGCCGCTGGAATCAGAAATGGAGCGAGCAGTAGATCCCAGACGGGAAATAGTGCCTTAAGGATTTCTTTCACAATGTCAGCCTCAAATGAACAGGAACGGTATCGTGCAATCGTTTCAACTGAATTCGTTCGGAAGTACCAGAACCCTGATCAAGCCGCAAGCCGCGGTCGTCGTGCAGGGAGTGCCTGCCTTGATCGCCGTGACTGCTCTGTCAGCTGTCGCTGGATTGCAATTCGGGCCTCATGCACGCACGCCGCCAGCAGGAACGTCATACCGGAGTAAGTCAATGGCATGGCGGTCCATGAATAAATTGTGTAGGCGAGTATTGGCAGTGTCATCACAAAATGTTCCGTTTGCTTCATGATTGTCCTCACAGGGAGCCGCAGCAACAAGAGAACCAACACCCCGAAAATGACTGCCGACGGAATTCCGGTTTCCAGAGCCACCTGCACAAAGGTGTTGTGTGCGTGATTGATGTCGATCACAGCCAGCGCCTTCTTCGGCCCTCCAGGTCCGACACCCAGCATCGGATGGACTTTGATGTGGTCCCACGCGACCCGCCAGATGACAGAACGGGGAGCAGTCGCAACGTATCCCACAAATCGCAGGCGGACGAGCAGATGGTGCATGAACGGCAATTGCAGAATGCTGTCCATCGACGCGCCGATACTTGTGATGGCAATGATCACAACAACGGCCAGTCGCTTATGGTTGAAAAGAAGATACAGAGTGTAAATGATCATCATCGCTGCGATGCCATTACGTGACATGATCAAAAAAACGGCAATCGAATTGCAACAGACCAGCGTGACATAGGCAATTCTCTTATGCCCGGTTGATGTATAGATGCGGGCCAGAATCAGTGGGATCGTCATGTTGATCTGAGCAGCCATGACATTCGCTCCCCCGGTCGGAGTGGAGATTTGCCATGCCTTCAGCGGTTCTGCTTCATATCCCTGGTACAGCACCCATCCCGTCAGCATCAGGTTTGTGCTCATCATCAGTTGCTGACAGAAACTTGAGAGATCCGGCGAAGAGAAGGCCAGACCGATGATTGCCACGTACATGGAAAGTACATGGATCGTGCTTGAAAACGGAGAGGTATTCGTTTCCGATGACACGAGCGCAATGACCGTCATGGCGATTGTCCCCAGCAGAAACGTCGGATAAACAGTGACATTCCGCTGGACGACAGTGGATGCGGCAAGGATCACTGCCGCGATGCTGCCGCCCACCAGCGTGAGGTCATGCGACACGAGGGAAGTCATTCCGGTCGTGATCAGTGCAGCAATGAAGGCTGCGATGGTAGTTGACATGTGTGCGATGAGTTGTTGAGGATTGCGGCGATATGCGGGCAGCCTGAAGGCAGCACTCCCGCGAAATTGTTATGCGGCTCTCGTCTGAACAGTGGCTGGGTCTGTGGTTCCTGCGATTTTCCAGAGGCTTTGTCCGGGTAGACAGGTGATTGCATCTTTCCGGGCCGGCGGGAGTTCATTGAACGCCTGCCCGATGCGTAAATAGGGCAGCATCACAAGTCCGCGATGACGGTAGATTGCGACGCCGACAATCACATTCCAAAGGCATCGCGAGACACAGTAGGCGCAGGCAGCGCCTTCAACGCCGGCAACTTTGCTGAACCAATAGACAAGGCACAACAGAACAGGGATGAATGCAAACAATGCCTGCGCGTACGTCTTTTCCATCTTCATCGTCTGCATGACCGGAATCGTAGGGCCGGTGAGACAATCCACGATGACTCCCAGCAACAACGGCGGCAGCAGGCGACAGACCATACTGTATTCTGATCCTACGAGCGTTGTCAGCATTGGTGAACAAGTCAAGATCACAATGCTCAGGGTGGCCGAAAGCAAAACCGTGGCTGTGGCGGCACTGCGAACCGCGTGATTGGCTTCGGTGAACTCTCCGAGCTTATAGTGCCGGGCACAGCGGGGAATCATCGTGACATTAAATACGCCTAAAGGCACGGTCGCCAGGACGGCGTACGGAAATGCAAGAGTAAAATAGGCGGTTTCTTCGAATCCACATGTCGCGGCAATCAGCAGCGGCATGGCAGACTGTGTCAGGAGACTGCCGATTCCCACGCTCACAAACGGAAGTCCGTCCCGAAACTGCCGCCGGATGTCGGCCTGACTGGCATTCGGGACTGCATTCCACGCCGACTGGTACACTGTGCGAATCGACCCGGTCTGCAGCGATCCAATCCAAACCATTGCCATCACAATGGCATACGTCGCAGCAGCAGTTCCAGCCCCCAACTGCCCGCCAGCAACAGAAATCAGCAGCAGGCTCATGGTGAAAATCAATGGGAGGAACGTTTGCTCGGGAATCACTGCTCGACGACTGCCGATAATCGGTAAAGCCAGCCATTGTCGCAACAAAATGACTGTCAGCGGCACAAACATCATTGTCGCCAGGAGCAATGTTCTGGCCCAGCCAGGATTGTCGAACACGAGGTGAGTCATCAACCATCCTGTCAGTGCTGCTCCAATCAACACAGCGGCGGTGATTCCCGTACACAGATGGGCAATTGCCGTTTCGCGTCCTGCTTCATTCGGGCATTTCGTGTTCGACAGGTTTCGGACAAGAATACGATCAGATCCGAGCGGTGCAAGTGAAGCCATTAACACTGCGAGGGCCAGCGCCGCGCTGTAGGTACCATATTCTTCAGGACCAAGAAGTATTGCAGTGACGGTTGTCGAGACAAACATCAGTGCGATGCCAACCCCTCGCACGACGAGAGTGCCGAAGGCATCGGTCAGCATTGTGGTTGTCATCGTCATCACCTTCCGTGGTGGAAAACGGCTTGCCGCTCAATCCGTGAGCACCTCATATTGAAGGAATTCAAAGTTCCAGCCGAATATCAAGCTTCGAGCTGCCAACCGGAGTCTTTCCCGATACACAACCTGTCTGAATCACTGAATCAACAGCCCGCGCCGACCCTGTGGATCAGCAAAGCCGACCACAGTGTGAAATCTAGCAGTCCGGCGGAAATGCAACAACACAGGTTTCGAACGGCAAAAACCGCCCGTTCAGAATTCCGCCAGAATCGCCACAATGGCAGTCTGAATTGGGCCGCCGGTGACCTGAACCGAGCCATCGGCGTGAATGTAGATGTCAATTTCGCTGCGAACTCCAAACTCGGGAAGGTAAATTCCAGGTTCGATGGTGAACAAACTGCGAGGCAGGATGCGGCGGGTTTCGTGAGTTTCCAGGTTGTCCATGTGCGTGCCGTTTCCGTGAACTTCCTGAGCCAGGCTGTGCCCCGTGCGGTGGCAGAAGTCCGGACCGTATCCGGCCGCTTCAATGACACCTCGCACGGCATCGTCCACTTCCCATCCCTGAATCGGACGTCCCTTAGCGAACGCGGACTTGACGCAGGCAATCCCGGCGTCCCGTCCGGCCGCGACAATACGGAACACCTGGGTGAATTTGTCGGGCACGGACTTACCGACGTAGCCAGTTCGCGTCAGATCACTGTAGATGGCACCAGGTTTGTCCTGTTTGGCCCACAGATCTACCAGCACGAAACTGCCTTCCACGATCCTCGTATCCGTCCCCGTTCCGGTTTCGTAATGAGGATTGCCGCCGTTGCCATTCACACCGACGATTGGAGGATGGTACGTCGTCATCTGGTGTTCTGCAAAATGCCGCATGATTTCATCGGACACCGCCATCTCTTCTACAAATCCGTGAGTTCGCACCTGATCCGCAATGAATTTCCAGGCACGCCCATAAGCGGCGTTTGTGACTTCAGATGCTTCGAGATGACTCTGTAACTGTGCCTCAGTCAGCGTTGATTCGAAGAGCGAGATCAGATCGCCGGACGAAACGACATCAGGGCCAAACGATCGGACGAGCTCGACCGTGCCGGCATCGACTCGCGAAATATACGGGTTGGCATTGCGAGACGAATACTCCATCGCGACGTTCTTGTGACCGGCGACGATGTTCTGCATGCCCGCTTCAAGTTCCTGCCATCGCAGGTAGATCATCTTATCACCCGGCAAATGATCCAGTGCATCGGATTCAATGCGGTGCACAAGTTTCTTCGGTGTGCCACTGGCCGGGATGAAATAGAAGTAGCGTCGTGAACCCATAAAGCCTTGCGGCATCTGCAGAATTCGCTGAGCCAGCACATTGCTGCCTCGGAAGTCATAGAGCAGCCAGCCGTCGAAGCTGAATTCGCACAGGGCCGACTGGATTGCTTTGAGATCAAACATGGGTGATCACCTTCTGAAAGTTAAGTACGCTGTGGGTGCTGGCGATGCCTCGCGCTGTTGAGGATAGCTCATTCGTTTAACCGCGTGGGCAACGCCCCGCGCTTTGTATTTCAAATCTCAAATACGAACTTTCAAATAGAACAATCGCGGCCCGTTGGGCACGCGGTTAAACGAGTCAATGCCAACCGCGTGCGGTGTAACCATAAGGAATCATTGAAGGCAAAACCACGATGTGCCGGGGGAATCTCAGTCGGCGGAGCGACGGAGCTACGCAGGCGACGGCGCTCCGCGACTCGCATTCAGCATGCAGCGAACGAACTGCGAAGGGAGTGCAGCGGATGAACTGCAGATGAAGCGACTCCGACGATCTCGTGGTTCAATGTGTCGTCATAAGGTATTTAATGGAAGAATGTTACGTCGAATCACCATGAGTTCCGTCAGCACTGGCACGCCATGTGATATGGCACTCTCCTGACTCAGATTCACCCGCAGACAAAGGAGCGCTCTCATGTCGATACCGTATTCATTTTTCCCTGAAGACATTGACGCAGTCGAGGAAGAACGTTTTCTTCCTCCGCAAAGTTCCGATTCCACCCGAGACAACAACAATCCCGGAATGGCGATTGCCCAGCGTTCTGGTCCTGAACGGTTTGTCGGGGCGTTCTTTCAGGAACGCAACATCAAGTGGATGCTGGT
>JAYUVA010000238.1:0-4612 GCA_043754375.1 Candidatus Kuenenia sp.
CTGTGACCGCCTCCGCTGTGAAGTTTGGCCCTGCAGCAGCTGTCGGTGAATCGATACCGGACGCACGCGGTCAACAGCACGCCGCCCTTGTTCGCCGTGGAGATTCTCCGGGTTCCGCGTATTCTCCCCTGCTCGCTGGCTTTGCTCCGGCCACGGCGACTCTGAATCTGAAGTGGTCAGCGCAGGATGGTCGCTTAACGTTGACGATTCCTGCCGGAACCGAGCCATTAAGATTTACGACGTGGACAGCGGCGGAATCTAAGAACGAGAACATACAGGCATCGCATAGTCCTGTCATCACCAACGCCGATCAGGATCTCAAACCGTTGACTCTCGGCGGCCCCGCGCGATGGGGTCAGAAGATGACGACCGCGATGATCACCGGCGCTGACAGTAGTGCGTTTGCCACCGACATCTTCTCGGCACCCGAATCCAATCCGTGGCTGGCCCAGACGCGCTTCACGGGGCTCGACTTCTTCGCTGACGGGCGCATGGCGGTATGTTCCTGGGACGGGGATGTCTGGATCGTGGACGGTTTCCTGAACGGTGCTCAACTGACGTGGCAGCGGATTGCGTCCGGCATGTTTCAGCCACTCGGCCTGAAGATCGTCGATGACAGGATCCATGTGACGTGTCGCGATCAGTTGACAGTGCTGCATGATCTGAACGGAGACGGCGAGATTGATTACTACGAGTGCCTCAACAACGATCATCAGGTGACAGAGCATTTCCATGAATTCGCGATGGGGCTACAAACCGACGCGGACGGGAATTTTTATTATGCCAAATCCGGTCGCCACGCGCTCGAAGCGGTTGTGCCGCACCATGGTACGTTGCTGAAAGTCAGCAAGGATGGTTCTCGCACGGAGATCCTGGCGACAGGCTTTCGAGCGGCCAATGGCGTCTGCCTGAATCCGAATGGTTCATTTGTGGTGACCGATCAGGAAGGTTTCTGGAATCCGAAGAACCGGATCAACTGGGTGACTCTGGATCCCGGCGGCAAGCCGAAATTCTACGGCAACATGTTTGGCTATCACGATGTCACTGACACTTCGGACGCAGCCATGGAGCCGCCCCTGTGCTGGATCACGAATGCGTTTGACCGCTCGCCAGGCGAACTCCTCTGGGTCAACAGCGATCGCTGGGGATCGCTGAATGGATCGCTGCTTAATCTATCGTACGGCTACGGTAAAGTGTTCCTTGTGCCTCATGAAAACGTTGATGGCCAGATTCAGGGTGGCATGATTGAGCTGCCGATTCCGTCATTCCCCACCGGCGTGATGCGCGGTCGGTTTCATCCCACCGACGGCCAGCTTTATCTCTGCGGCATGTTCGCCTGGGCAGGCAGTGCGACTCAACCGGGCGGACTCTATCGCCTGCGAGCCACCGGACAACCGATGCATCTGCCGCTGGAACTGCATGCCGCAAAGACCGGGCTCAAGCTGGTGTTCTCTGAGCCGCTCGATCCAAAGTCCATTGATCCGGCGAACATCGATGTGAAGACGTGGTCGCTGAAACGGACGAAGAACTACGGATCGGAGCACTACGATGAAAAACCGCTGACAATCAGATCTGCGTCGCTGTCCGACGACGGCCGAATTCTGACCATTGACGCCGACGATCTCCGACCGACATGGTGCATGGAGATTCGGTACAGCCTGAAATCTGCGGATGGCCAGAGTATCGACGGGACGATACACAATACGATTCATCGATTGAGCGAATAGAATTTGGGGTGGCCTGAAGCATTCTCGGGAGATTTCGATGTGGAAAAAAGTGGTGCTCGCCAGTGTGATCGTAGTCTCACTGCTCGGATATTTCCTCAACAAGGCCATCTTCAACGCCCGTGTCGCAGCTCACCGCACAAATGACAAGTGAAGCCTCAAGCAACTCACGTTGGCGGTCGCCAACTAAAATGACGCTTACGGCTGCTACCCGCCGGCAGTGACGTATGACGCTGGCGGACGCCCATCGCACAGCTGGCGAATTCTGGTCCTGCCGTTTCTCGAACAGAGAGAGTTGTTTCAAGCGTACTCATTCGACGAACCGTGGAATGGACCAAACAACAGCAAACTGGCCAAACGCATGCCGAGTCTTTTTGCCTTTGACGGGACTCATGAATCCGGCAAGTCCACCTCAACGAATTTTGTCGCGATCACAGGCGAGGAGACTGTGTGGCCAGGAGGAACCGGGATAATGCATTCGGACATCGGTGATGGTCCGTCAAACACAATTCAGTTTGCCGAATACAACGGACCTGCGATTCATTGGATGTCGCCGGAAGATCTGAAGTTCGCGACGATGAGTTTTGTGCTCGGCGATCCGGCAGGGATCGACAGCCAGTACCTGGAACCCGCAGTTGCCATGGTTGATGAATGTCGATTGACAAATGCTCATCACGGCGGAGCGTGACGGCTACTTTGCATTGCGGGCGAAGCCCGCGCTGGGTGCTCCGTGGTGAAAAATTGCGATGGATAAGTTTTCTCGCGTATTTCGTTGTCGCAAATGCAAATGACGATGAATCAGAATTACTTCTCAAACTCAGACGCACCGTGCTGCACGGTCGCGGCCGGAATGATGCGCATCCCGGCAAGTCGGTCGATGTTCCGTTCGCGATCGTTGACTATGTCACGAATCCAGATTTCCTGAACCTGTTCGGGAAACTTTGCCTGGATCGCGCGGTAAACTTCCGGGTCCTTCTCGCCGGAGTCCCCAACCAGGATGAATCGGCGCCCAGGAAAACGTTCGATGATCAAGCTGATCTGTGCCACCTTATGGTCAAACGTCTGTTCGCTGTTTGTGATCAGGTCGATCAGGTCTTTCCAGGATGATTTGCTGAACAGATTTTTCTGCACGCTCTTCATGTGAAACGATCCTTCCGGAAAACCGTCTTTGCCGTCGATTAAAAATCCGGAGAGCGGTCCATACATCTGCCACGGCCCCCCGGACACATAATGAAACGACGCATTCGACCATGCGCCATACTTCTGCGCCATCTCCGGTGCGGCCTTGTAGTTTCGCAGGAACGTATTTCGCATCACGATCTCAGGCCCCGCAGGAATCTCCGTCACCTTGATCGTGTCATCAATGTCCGAGATCACTGAAATCCCTTCCGGCGCGATCAGTCTGACTCGACCTTTTCCGGAATGGCCCTTCGAGACAACGGTGAGCGACAGCCAGCCGTTGAGTGATGCCTGAGCCTTCAGCAACGCATCGGCTCGTTCGCGAGACAACGTGAGCTTGCCTTCGATCAGGCCATTCAGATCACTCTTTTGAGTCTGCCCTTTCGAATCCGTTACGTGAAACTGTTCCTTGAGCGGGTCGCGTTCAAAGGCCAGACTGACATCCTCCCGAGATTCGCTGTCTGCCAGAAAGTCTGCGGCGCGGGACTGAAAATTCCTGATTTCCTCCGTGGAGACATCATCGCTGTTGGCTACGATTTTTCTTGCCGCCGCTTCCGCGACGCTTCGTTGTTCGTGTACCCAGAGTCGCACGGGAATCGCCCATCCGGTCGCGTCCTCATATCCATACGTCGAATAGATCGTGACCACTTCATCCGCGCCGCTGGCGACGCTGCTGTGTCCAAACCACGTGATGCAGCACACCATGGCGATGAGCGCCGGAATTCGAAACATTGAAGACGTTCCTTTCGTCTGTGACAACGCGATCAGGCATGGAAAGACGACTGGCCAGTCATCGATGATGAGCAATTCGTAGGGTGTGACAAGCAACGTGCAGGCACACCGAAGCACTGATGCTCATCGGCTTTTGCTGACGCAGGCGAACATATACAATTCGGTGTCAATCTCCGTTCGTTGCCGATGTGCGGCGGGCATTATATCAGAGCACCGCTGTTCTCACCACGAAATGCGAAACGCCCGTTGTGACATCAATCGATTCATTGAGCTTGGCGTGGGCTTCGCCCGCAACCCATCGTCGAAGTCGGGACACAAGTACAGTGTTGTCATTTACGCAGAAACACATACGGCAGAAAAATTGATGTCAGAAAAATGAATCGCAGAACGTCAAGTCGTGGACTGTATTTTTCTACCGCTCATTTTTCTGCCAGACCTGACTTCTGCAAACCGACACCTGAAAATCTTCGCGGGCTAACAAGAAATCTGGCGAGAAATCTTATCAGAGAAACAACATTATAAGCGATTACTGAACAGATTGCCGCTTGAGACAGGGATTCTCCCATGACAACACCGCTGCCGAAGAATTTCCCCCAACCCGGTTGGATACAACAATTTGATACTGATTCCGCAAGAGAGCTCTTGCCGTCAGAAGCCGAACTTGTGCCTCATCCGCACTATGGGAGGTCACCGCAGCTCAACGGCGTGCCATTGAAGGATGCGGCATCGTTTGGTCTTTACCAATACGAGCCGTCGTGGACGTTCCCGACAACGCGGATTGTGGCAATTCCGTCGCGGCAGAATTATCGAGAGTTGCCACGATCTGACGATACGCAGAGATGCTTGCCGAACCAAATCCTGATGCCGAGCGAATGAAACAATTGCTGACGGACACACTATACCTCTACAAGGAAGGCGTCCTGCAAAGACAACATCAGCTGGACAAAGTGATCACGAAAGTTGCAGAAACTCTTCCG
>JAYUVA010000239.1:0-7156 GCA_043754375.1 Candidatus Kuenenia sp.
ACGCCAAACAGGTCCGTATGCGCGACAGGAAACGCAGCCGTGTCGGAAACAGCATGGACATAATTGAAGACCATTTTTGTGTAGGGATTCCAGTACCAGTTGATACCAGCGGTGTAGTCCATCATCGTCCCACCGCGAATCGCTGAGTCGTTGAGATCGAGATACGACCAGCGACCTGCCACTTCCCAGGCTCCGTGCCCTGTCTGGCAGGTCTTACCGTCGTACCCGAGATTTGACTTTGGAATCACGCGGTCGATGGCTCCGGTTTTACGATCATAGGGGCGATGTTCGCCAGTGAGGAAATATCCCAATTGAGCGTACGCACCTGGCAGCACTGCCGTTGAGCCACCGCCCTGATTCACCAGATTCACCATCGCTTCTGATTGCAGGCTGACAGGTCCCTGAACCCACAGCAACTCACTTCCAAGAACGTTGTAATACGGCACATTCAGGTTTCCAGTTGCAACAAAGAACGGCGTTCCGTTTGAGCCACCAGGCACCGCCTGACCACTCGTTCCCACCGCGCCAGGACCGTTGGCACCTACGAAGAATTCCGGGATCGTGCGGAAGTTGATCGAGTCACCTGGTGGCGCATTGAAAAAGTGGCCCATACCGAGATGCAGATAGTTCTTTCCGTCGCATTCCCATGACGGAACCCAGGTAAACCGCTCGGATGATCCATAACCCCCGTCTGAACTCAGCGTTGCACCGAATTGATCCTGACCGGTACGAAACGCTGACGCTGCCCAGGTGGTGCGCAGGTCATCGGAATGATTATAGAAACCAATTCCCATGTGGCGAAACGGAGTGAACGGTTGGAACAGAACACTGCGTTCCATGAACGTCGTGTAGCGAAAGCTGCTCACGACTTCCAGACTAAATGGTTGTTTCCACTGACCGATTCGGACGTTGCCGAAGAACGGTACTTTTGTCTGCTCGACCCAGACGTCAGTAAATGTGGGGCGACCGAAGAATCCGAAGTCCATCTGAAAAAAGTAGTTTGTCGTTTCTGTCACGCTACCCTTGGCGGAAAGGCGAGCGCGGCGAAAAGCAGATCCATCCTGAATCTGGCCATACGCTTTTTCGCTGGCGGTGTCCTGATGAATCCAGCCAGAATCTGCCTGGAAAACACCGTTCACCGTCACGCTCGGGTAGGTCTTCGCGATGGACTTGTTCTGAAACGCCTTCAGTGCATTGTCGAGATCCAGAATTCGTTGGTCCTGAAGTGCATCTTCATGTGACACCACGCTGTCGCTCGGCTCTTGAGGAGCCTGCCGAAAGACGGCCTCGTTGACGATGCCTCGCACGTCATCTTCGGTCAGCAGAGGTTCGGTTCCCCCGGATTCAAACAAGGCCTGCGGCTGTAGGGGCTGATAGATCAGGCTCTGCGGCTCACTCTTGAAACTCAACCTGGACTTTGACACGGAAATGTCGCGTGCATTCCGGGCAGGTTGCGGGGGCGCGCTCAGTGAGGCTTGATCTTCAGATCGAGCGACCCGCTCTCGCAGGAGTTGATTGTCCTGTTCGAGACGCTCCAGTCGCTGCAGTACGGATTCCAGCGTCGCCGACGATTCCTGCGCGGGAGCTGTTCGCACAAAGCACGCCAGCGTCACGAGGACAACCAGAGAACTGCGAATGCTGCGGCAATCCATTGCCATAACATCACCACTTCCAGTTAACGGGAAGCGAACTCATTCAGCATCCCGGGACCGTGAACTGATGCAGGGCTCACCAATTTCAACTTACTGAATCACAGAAGGACTCGGCTGGAACCACAGCATTTTAAAAGTTCAATCCTGAGGAATCACCGAATTCTCGGGAATCGTTTGCCAACTGTTCCCGCCGGGCAAGCTGATACCCGCGAATTCAGCAAAGATGACAGGCCCGCAATGTTCGACGGCACTTATGCCATCCGGAACTCTACCTTTGACCACGTACGTCGGTACAATTTCGGTTCAACGCATCGCGGCCATCGCGTTAACACTGCGATCGCGGCTGGCGCCGGCAGCCGATTCCAGCGGCGTTGCCGACACAAATCCGTGCCCGCGCGGCGCAGACCTGGTTCACACTGGCAAGTCTTTGTTCATCGATTCACTCCGCCGGCGATCGTGGACCCGAAATACACTCGCTTTCGGCATGCATTCCAAATGGCACAAGTCTTGCTTGACAGGTGTCTGCCCATTCGAAAGAAAATGGTGCGTGTTCAATTCATTGGTCATGTCAAGGTTGGAACCGGAGGACGAGCAATGTGGCTTTCACGTCTGGGAACACTGAGCATTACAGCCATACAGGGAGCGCTTGCGGCTGACGCAATGGAGGATCATTCCCTGGTTCGGCTGGAATTGAAGATCCGCGAAGTGGTTGTTCAATTCGAGCCGCAGGCACCGATCACAGCGCTGGAGCTGCGAAACGGTATCGTCAGAGTGCCGCTTCAGGTTGAGCATGTCAACGTCGGCAGAACGTCCTGAGGGCGCGAATAGTGCGGCCGCGCGACCAACAAGAATCATCATGATCTTTGGGTGCGGCAGTTGGTCGTTTCGCAACGAAAAATGGAAATTCATTTTGCCAGACAGAATGTCGCAGGCCTGCGGCACATGGATTGCGTTGGAAAAGTTGGCGTCGATCAGCGTTCAAAATCGCGCACGTCTTCCAGTCCCCGGAAAAGAATGCAATCCTCATGCAACGTCGATTTTCGTGGATAATTCCTGCTGTGATCGCGGGAATCGCTGTGGCGCGGTGTGCGGCTTCTGGCACAGATGTTCTGGCGGGGAGCCAAACGGCTGCGCCTCTTTCCGAGCCAGCAGCAAAAACTCAGGAAGACGGCCAGATACCCGAATTATCTGACAGAGAGATTCGCCTCGCCGTTGAAAATGAGTTACTCGCATCACAAGCAATCAAGAGTCGTCGCATCCGTGTTGTCGTTGAGGATGGCATCGTCACACTGGCTGGACGCATGCGGAATCTGCTGGATGAAGATATCGCCGTTGGATTGACTCGACGAGTTCGGGGCGTTGCATCTGTCATCGATCAGCTGGAAGTGAATCGAACCGATTGTGACGATGCGACTCTGCTCAAAGACGTTCAGGCTGCCTTGACCAGCGATCCAGGGATGCGTGATCTTAATCGCTCCAGGGAAGAAACGGGATGGTAAACCAGCAAACTGCGGTCACTGCCGCGCCGCAGAGGATTAAGGCGAGAAAGCCTGCCGTTGGCCCGAGTTGAGTGGTGAACGTGCCGTACAGTTCTTCTCCAAACCATGTGGCAAGTGCAGCACAAAGGTTGCACAGCCCCATCAGTGAAGCGTAGACCGTGCCTGTCGCGTCGCTCGGACAACAGCAGGCGGCAAGTCCGAACTCTGACTGGCAGTCGGGTGACAAAGATTCCATAAAAGAATGTTGCTGCGAGTCCGCCAGCGGAAATCCACGCAAGATTCAGACCATAAACGGTATCCGACAGGTGCAGCGGACCAGTCACGTAGAGATCAAGGGCTGCCTGTGTAAACGGATTGAGGTGGTAAACAGCCATCAGCATTCCGCACACCAGAAAGGCAATTCCAGGAAGATGCTCTTCGCTCAGGATTCCTCCCAGCACACCGGCCGCAATTGCGCCCGCACAGGACGCGCCGTACTGGACGGACCGTATTCGTGACGTAATCCTCAGCGGTTGTGAAACATGAATCATATGCGCGTCAAGAACCACATCTGCTGCAGCCAACATTGCCAACTGTACTGATCGGGGACCTCGCTGAATCGGCTGCGCAGGCAGTGCTGCTTGCGGGTGCCTTGCGTCATCTGATATCCGTCGATACAGGGGAATTCGTTTGACCCTGCTGACAGGTCGTGAGTCTGGCGAAATCACTGCGGTCAAACAATTGACCTGATAACGAAAAAGCTACCGAACATCGTTCCCCACTACCCGAAACAAGTGCCCGCGATGGCTCCGGTTTCAGTGCGAGACGTGGTCGGCAAAATATCCGGCGTCCGCCCGGATCGCCGACGTTCGCAAAAACTATGCAATAACAGATCACTGAGGGCATCTGTGAGCGGAGTCTGCGGCGGACCTGATGCCACATTGACAGGATTAGAATTTACCTGCGGAGAATCCAGAGTTGATTTCGCCTCGCAGAGTTCGCTCCGCACGACAGAAATCTGACGAGGGGCCTTGATGCCGATTCGAACAACACCATGACGAATCTCCAGAATGACAACCTCAATGTTGTCGCTGATGATCAGACTTTCGTTCGCCTTCCGCGAGAGCACAAGCATTTGAATACTCCATTCCAATGGCTTAGAGGACGAGATGCGACAACGCAGCATGTATGCCAAAAACCGGCAGATTCTTCCGCCTGAAGGAGTACGCTGAAAAGAATCATGAATCCTTGTGAAATCCAGGCATCAGGACATGCTGTTTTCGCCTGAGCGGCGCTGTAAACAACAGAGTGGCTCATTACTTTCCACTGTGGAAATACCCTGTTCAACCTCAGGTCTTTGTCGGCTCGGGGCTTTGTTTTTCCAGGTAGCCGTGCCTCAGTGTGCATTACTCCTCGACTGTGCATCCGTTTGTTTGCAGTGAGATTTCGCTGCGAATTGTCTGTTCAAGCAGTTGCCAAACTGGCTCTGGATGCCATCGACGTTCCAATTCACAAGCCTGCTCGATCAGTTTGATGGCTTCGCACAGATTCTGCTGGAGAAATGCATCGCGTGCCTCCATTGCCAATTGCTGCGATTTAGCGGCAGCGGCTTCGATTTCCCGAACCCATGTCGCAGCCATTCGCCATGCACGCGATTCCTGACCACTGGTCGCATGCGCAAGTCGCTCGAGATGAACGGAACGCAGGCCATTCAGATTCAATTTCAATGGCCCAAATTCAGTTTGCCAGTCGCACGTTTGCCATTGGTCTTTGGCAGATTCGTAGGCATCACTGATTTCCCTGGTTGGCATTTTGCTTGTCATCATTTTTGCATTCCCGAGTCTTTCACCAATCCAACCATGTTGAGTTGTGATCCCACGGCTGGTGCCCCCCGTCACGCGAAAAATCTTTGAAGAATCGAGTATTGGGCAGTTTTCGTGCCACTGGACTGGCTTACAAAAGAATCAATGTGACAATGTGAGTGAGCGCTGCATTGCCTGCTGAATGGACTGAGTTTTGCTGGAACGTGCTCATCCAGCGTCCGACAAATCGATCAATTCCTATGCCGACACCTACACGCCCTCTCAATTGGGTCAATGTTCTGCTCACCGCAGCATCACTCAGTGTCATTGCCCTGTCTGGTTTTGGCGGTCATACGGCATGGAATGCTGCCACAACAAGCGATGAAATCGTGCATGAATCTCAGGTTCTGCAGCACGTCAGGGGCGTTCTTGAGGCGATGAAGGATGCTGAGACCGGGCAGCGGGGCTTTCTCATCACGGGAGATGAGAAGTATGCGGAACGATTTCACATTGGCCTCAATGAAACTGATGAGACGCTCGCGAAACTTCAGCGATTTCATGCCTCAGGGCATCTGGAAACAGACAAGCTCGCCACGCTGCAGCGCCTCGTTGAAGAAAAAAAACAAGACCTGCGGCAAACCGTCGATGCACGGAGAAGTGGTCCCGACGCGGAAGCCTTTGCAAGAGCTCGCGAGATCGTGACGACCGATCGTGGCAAATTCGTCATGGATCAGCTTCGAGCCGTGACCGCCGAAATGGTCGCTACGGAAGACGATCAACTCGAAGTTCTGCTGCGCCGTGCCGGACAACTGGCCGGGCGGGAGTCAATGATTCTGGCCACCGGGCTGGTATTGACTCTCGGCACTTTCCTGGCTGCCGCGGTCGCCACAAATGCCGAGCGCGCCGACAGAAATCGACTCGTCACAAGACTTAAAACGGAACGGGCGCGACATGTTGCCGTGATCGATGCGTCGATGGATGCGGTCGTTGCTGTGGATCAGGACGGAAATATTGTGATGCTGAATCCAATTGCTGAAGTCCTGTTTCAGCGGAGAGAGCGAGATATCAGTGGGTTCGCATTTCAGCAACTTATTTCAGAACCGTTTCGATCCGAGTTTACCTCGTTGTTCAATCCCGGACTCATCGCCAAACCGACCCGCAGTCGAGTGAACAGCGGTAGCGTCATCTGTGGACTCAAAGCGGATGGCACTGAATTTCCGGCTGAAGCCGTAATTTCTCATTCCATCATTGATGGCCAGGAACTTTTTACGGTCATTGTGCGAGACGTCACGGAACGCGAAACCGGTCGTACTCGAATGCGGGAACAGACAGCAATCCTGTCATTAATCCGCGACGCAATTCATATCCGGGATTTGAATGACCACATTCTGACGTGGAATGATGGCGCGCAACAACTCTACGGGTGGGCAGCTGCGCAAGCTGTCGGGAGCATTGGCGCTGAATTGATGAAGTCATCCAGTTCCCTGTCGGAGTCCCGGATTCTTGCGGAACTGCTGACACACGGTGCATGGATTGGTGAACGGGAAGTGAAGACTGTGGATGGTGAGGATCGTATTGTGGAGTCCCGCCGGTCTCTGATTGTGGATAACAAGGGCGTGCCAAGCTCGCAGCTGGTCATCGATATTGACATCACAGAGGAACGGCGACGTGAACAGCTTGAGCGAAGGTCTCAGCGACTGGAAAGCATCGGAACGCTGACCAGTGGCATCGCCCACGATCTGAACAATGTCCTGACTCCGATTACCATGGGAGCCAGATTGCTGCGGAGCCACATCACAAGCGAAAGCGGGATTGGTCTCGTGAACACGATTGCGGCCAGCGCTGACCGGGGTGCGGCGATGATTCAACAATTGCTCTCGTTCGCAGGCGGTACTGCCGGGCCTCGCAGGTTGGTGGATCTGAAAGTTCTGATTGATGAGACGTGCGGCATCCTGCGCCATACGCTGGCCCAGACGATTCGCGTGCAATCGGAAGTCTCAACGGATCTATGGGCCATTCTGGCAGATGCCACAGAGCTCTCGCAGGTTCTGATGAATCTTTCCATCAATGCCCGCGATGCGATGATGCACGGCGGAACTCTGACTATTGACGCAGCAAATGTGACCATCAGCGAAGACTCAAATAGTCTTGGCTTATCGCGAGGAAACTACGTCCGAGTCTCTGTGACGGATACCGGCACCGGGATTCCAGCTGACGAGATCGA
>JAYUVA010000240.1:0-7550 GCA_043754375.1 Candidatus Kuenenia sp.
CGGTGAAGGCATTTTTCCAGGGTAAACCACCTGGCTTATTTCTCACGCGGCTGGCATTGACTCGTTTAACCGCGTGCCCAGCGGGCCGCGATTGTTCTAGTTGAAATTTCGTATCTGAGATTTGAAATTTGAAATTTGCGATCCAAAGCGCGGGGCGTTGCCCACGCGGTTAAACGATTGTGCCATCCTCAACCGCCTTTGGTATATTTCTCGAACGCTCTTCAGCCCGCATCTCTTCAAAGTAAAATCTGTCCCATGATGAATCTTCTCCGCACGATCGAACTGGCATTGAAAAGCCTGATGCTGCACAAGTTGCGGTCCGGCCTCACGATGCTCGGGATCGTGTTTGGAGTGTTCTCCGTCATCGCGATGCTGGCGATTGGTGAGGGTGCCAGCCAGCAGGCTCAGGAGCAGGTCCTGAAACTTGGAGCCACGAACATCATTGTTCGCAGCGTCAAACCGCCGCGTGAAACGGCTGGTAGTCAGGCACCAGGATCCTTCGTGCTGCGTTATGGCCTGTTGCGCGCTGACTACGATCTGCTGTCGCGTACAATTCCGACCGTGGAGCAGGCGATTCCGATTCGGGAATTGACCAAACCGTGCCGCTATCTGCATCGCGAACTGAATTGTCGGATTGTCGGTTGCACACCGGACTATCGCGACGTCAATCATTTGAATATGGCTCAAGGGCGATTCATTACCGACGAAGACCGTCGCACCAAAGATAATATCGCCGTGCTTGCGGCAGGTTCGGCACAAGCGTTGTTTCAGTATGAAGATCCGCTGGGCAAGACGGTCAAGATTGCGGATCGCCGCTACATGGTTGTCGGTGTCACTGAATCGCGCGAAGCCAGTGCCGCCATCGGTGGTAGTATGTCGGGACAGGACTACAACAATGACATCTACATTCCGCTCGAAACCATGCGTGTGCGCATGGGCGACCTGGACGTCGATCGCCGAACCGGCTCATTCAGCGCTGAAGAAGTCCAGTTGAACCAGATTACGCTGCGGATCAGCGACAAGGATCAGGTGGTATCCACAGCCGCAGTCATTCGCGAGAGCCTTGCTCAGAATCACAAGGATCCCAACCAATACAGCGTCGTCGTCCCGCAGGAACTGCTCAAACAAGCCGAACAGATCAAGGTCATTTTCAACGTTGTGCTGGGGTCAATCGCAGCCATCAGTCTGATCGTCGGCGGCATCGGCATTATGAACATTATGCTGGCGACCGTGACCGAACGTACACGCGAAATCGGCATTCGCCGCGCGCTGGGAGCCAAGCAGAGCGATATCACAGCACAATTCCTGACCGAGACCATGGTGCTGGCCGGAAGCGGTGGCCTGATCGGCGTGATCATGGGATTGCTCACACCATTCGCATTCGATGGCATTAAATGGTTGGCACAGGAATTCATGCTGGAAGGCGGTCAGGCGACGTCTGAAGTCGGCACGATGTTTCTGAGTCTGACGCCCCGGATCGTCTGGAGCAGCCTGCCTCTGGCGTTCGGGATTTCCGTCGGCATCGGAATCATTTTCGGTCTTTACCCCGCTCGCGCCGCCGCCCGCATGGACCCAATCGAAGCCTTGCGCCACGAATAGAATCTGTCGGAACGCAACGGCCGTTTGCCCTGCCATCGGGCTTCCCGTTCAGGATGCAGGCACGAAAACGACGGTCAGGATGTTGGCATTGGTGGGCCGACATCCAGTTCCGACATGACACGGCTGAGTTCCTGTTCGAGTCTGGCCAGCATTTGAGGAGCTCCTTCGAACGATTCGATGTGACCGAGATTTTCGAGGGCCGCCGCCGCCTCGGCCAGCGACTCGGCACCGAAGTAGGTCACGGAGCCCTTCATCGTGTGCGCGGCACGTTGCAGCAGTTTGGAATCGCGGGTCTCGATGGAACGGCGAATGTCGGCCAACAGCAGCGGACATTGCGCTTTCATCAACTCCGAAAACTCACGCAGCACTTCAGCTCCATCACCGAAATACTGCTTCGCGACGGTCCAGTCGATCGCAGGCAGTGTGCCAAACGCGAACTGATCAGGCACATCCCGGGACGGCGAGGCTCCCGCCGAGCCAGGTTGTTCCGCAGCACGCGGCTCGACGAGAGCCTCACTCACACGCATTTCGGGCAACCGGTCGGCAGGCAGGCAGAGGGCGGGGAATCGCTCGATGGCGCGATACATCTCGGCCGGCGCGATTGGTTTAGAGACGTAGTCATCCATGCCACTGGCGAGGCAGCGTTCGCGGTCGCCTTTGAGCGCCTCGGCCGTCATCGCCACAATCGGAATGTGGCCACCGGTTTGAAGTTCGCGTTTCCGGATCGCGGCGGTGGCTTCGTAACCGTCCATGACGGGCATCTGCATATCCATCAGGACGACATCGAATTCCTGTTCGGCCAGCGTGTCGACCGCCTCTTGTCCGTTCTCAGCGAAAACCACCTGATGACCTCGCAAACGCAGGTGCCCGAAGGCGACGCGGCGATTGATTTCGTTGTCCTCGACCAGCAGCACTCGCCGTGGATGTATCTGCGAGGATGTCGTGGCCGTAGTCGTGGTCGGCAGCTCCGGCTTAACGGTCATGTATCGTCCGAATTGACGGAGCACCTCGTTGAGCAACTCCGACGCGATGACCGGCTTGGTCATGAATCGGCCAATGCCATGCTTTTGGCACTGGTCCGCATCGACCGGTATCGCTCCCGACGAGATCATGATGATCGGACATCGCTCGCGGTTCAGCATGCCGCTCACGCTTGCGGCAAAATGGAAGCCGTCTTCGCCCGGCATGTGATGGTCGAGCAGAATAAGTCGAATCGGATGTTGTGACTCTTCCGCCTTCTGGAGAGCTTGTCGGGCAGAGGCAGCGGAGTCGGCCTGCACAGGTTGCATGTGCCAGTATTGCAGCATCTCACACAGGATCTGGCGATTCGTAAGGTTGTCATCGACCACGAGCACGGGCAGGTCCCGCAACGAGTCAAGTTCTGCGGGCTTGTGCAGATGCTGGTCAACGGAGACACCGAATTCGGCTGTGAAGTGAAACGACGAGCCGCGACCAGGTTCGCTTTCGACCCACATTCTTCCGTGCATCATTTCCACAAGCTGCCGCGAGATTGCCAGTCCCAGCCCCGTGCCACCGAATCGCCGTGTGGTCGAAGTTTCGGCTTGCTCAAACGGATGGAAAATCTGGTCTTGCTTGTCAGCCGGAATACCAATCCCGGTGTCGCTCACGGAAAAACTCAGCCGAACCAGATCGTGTGTGATCGACTCCGCGTTGACGTTCACAAAGATCTCGCCGGCTTCCGTAAACTTCACTGCGTTGCTGATCAGATTGACGAGCACTTGTTGGATGCGGTCGGAGTCGCCACGCAGGTGTTCCGGGATTTCCGGTGCAACCCGGCAAGCGATTTCCAGCCCTTTCTCGGCGGCACGCAGCACCAGCATCTGGGCGGCGCGGGCGACGCATTCCGAGACGCGAAAATCCATGCTCTCGAGTTCCAGTTTGCCTGCCTCGATCTTGGAAAAGTCGAGAATGTCATTGAGCAACCGCAACAGAATGTGCGCCGAGTCTTCGACGGTCGCGAGGTAGTTGCGTTGATGAGGCTGCAACTCCGTCTGTGCCAGCAACTGCGCCATGCCGATGATGCCATTCATCGGCGTGCGGATTTCATGGCTCATGTTCGCCAGAAACGAACTCTTCGCGCGGCTGGCAGATTCGGCGGTCTCTTTCGCCTGCCGCATGGCTTCGAGCAGCACTTTTTCGTCGGTGATGTCCAGCACCCCACAAATCACGGCCAACCCCTCGGCCGTCTGCACCGGACTCAGTCCGACCTGGACGGGGAACTCCGAGCCATCCTTGCGAATTGCCACCAATTCGCCTCTTGTCGCCATTGGTCTCAGAGATGGAGACTCAAAGAACTGACGACGTTGTTCAGGCAGGGCGGCTCGAAAACGCTCCGGCAAAAGCACCTCAATCGGCTGGCCGATTAATTCTGCCGCAGTGTAGCCGAAATATGAAAGACAGCGAGAGTTCGCCATCAAAATACCGCCATCCCTGTCCACCATCATCAGCGCTGACGGAGAAGCCTCGACGGCCAGACGGAAACGCTCGCGCAACCGATGTTCTTCCGTCATATCGGTAGCCGAGCCCGCCATGCGCAGCGGCTGACCGGCATCATTCCAGATCGCCTGTCCGCGCGCACGAATCCAGATGTATTGGCCCGACTTGGTTCGCAGTCGATATTCGACATCGTATGGTTTGCGCTGCTTCAGATGCTCGTCCAAAGCGCGCAGAACCCAGTCGTGATCATCCGGATGAAGATGCGATTCAAACGACTCGAAGACATTCGCAATCTCATCGTCCGAGTAACCAGCCAGCTCTTTCATGCGGGGCGAGTAATAAACCTCGTTGGTCGGGATATCCCAGTCCCAGAGACCATCCGTCGATCCACGCACAGCCAGCTCGAAACGTTCTTCAGTCGCGCGCAGTCTGGAGGTTCGTTCCTCGACGATCTGATCGAGGGCCGCGTTCGTCACTTCCAATTGAGTCTGTCGTTCGGCAATGGCGTTCGTCTCACGGTTGCTCTGTTCACAGGCAAGGATCAGGAAGATGTCCTCGAAGATCACCCAGCCGGTATGCTCCAGCCAGCGCCAACGGCTGTTCAATTCGATGCCGTAAATCGACAGCGGCCAGGCATATCCTCGCACTAAATGGTCAACCGCCGTAACCGCAGACGCCGTGATGAGGACGCGCCAATCGCGGTAGAACGAAAGGAATGCCAGCGATCCAAACACATGGAAATGAGTCTCGATGCGACCCTGGGTGAGATGAATCAGCAGGCCCGACATCAGCATTTGTGCGATGGCGATGATGTGTCGCGTGAGCTTCCTGCCGGGATAAGCGTGCGCCAACCAGATCGGCAGGCTGACGATCAACGCGCCCAAAAACGTTGCTGACCAGACATGCGGATGCAGTTGCCGATCCGATCCAGCCCACGCGAACGGCGATATCCACAACGCCGCCGCGATGCCCGCCACAAACTCAAATACCAGCAGGCCGGCGAATAACCGATCTGTGCGCTGATATTGCAGCTCACGCTGCTCATTCGCGAGTCGCCTGGCTCGCGCGCCCGAAAAAGTCTCGGACGATGAAAAGATCGATCGAAGAGACATTTCATGGCCCATCATGATGGAGGCAGTTCATTTGATCGGATTGAGTGACTATCTTAGGCAAGACCCGGAAATAAAAATACCCGTTTGGCGCACTTTGAAAGAGAACAGAAGCGCAGCGCCGTTCTCTTTCAAGGGTCGTCATGTTGCTGCGTCACCAGAGCAACTCTGCAGTGTCCCGTTCCAGTGGTTCTCGAGACTGCCCCAACACCGTTCGGTTTGCCGCCCCCAGCCAAAAACCCGCTCGGCCCGCCGCGGGCTGCCATTCAGGTAGTCCCTTGTGACTTGCGGCTGAAAGGCCCTTCGCTTTGCTCCCGTCAATTTCGCCGCAGCATCCCTGAGAGTCGCGATCATCCCCTTCGTCAATTCCACACAATCATACGCAGGAGAAAAATTGGCAGCGGCGCGGCTGCACCGCTTTTGCTGCCAATTTTGTACGTCAAACGGGTATTTTTATTTCCGGGCCTTGCCTTACTTCAATGACGAATGGCGCGCATCAGCAGGCATAGAATTCGAGGACAACGCACATCCAAACGTGGCACAGTGCTCGGGAAATTCCGCAGTCTGGCCTGCGGCAATCGCCCTGACGATCGAATGCCCGAAGCTGTCACCGCGGTGGCCTCTTCCCGGAGTAATCCCACCATCGAATCGCAACACCCCCGCGCCATCGTAGACCAGCACCTGTCCGGACGTCTTCGCTCCGAATTGTGCAGTCAGTAAGCCATCTTCATCGATGGCGACGTGCATGTCACCGTTCGCGACCGCATTTTTCCATAATTCCGTTTGCGACCATTCTGCCGCGACGTCCGACGGCTGAGCGAACACAACCGAAACATCGAGACTGTCTCGTGCGCCGTGCGCCAAGCGCGCCAGTTCGCTCAGACTCGCCCGCGAACAAGGGCAACGCGGATGAAGAAACATCAGCACGGTCGGCTTCGAGGAGTTCCTTGCGAGCGAAACACCGGAGGGCCACTGTTGCGGAGGACTCGCCGAATGGCCCGGCTTCGAGTCGTAATCCGCCAACAACAAAACCCCCACTGTCGAAGCCATCAGCCATGTCAGCGACAGCAGTGTCAAATAGATACGACTGCGGGATTTCATAGACTTATCTGTTTGGGAGGTTGAATCTCTGAAGCCATAATCTAGCGCGGCGAAGCCGCAAATCCGAAGCCCGAATTTCGAAATCCGAAAGAACAACGGTCGAAATGATGCGCGCAAAATGTGCAGTTGTTGGAAAGAAAGAATCTAACCTGCATGACATATCGCTCGATATGACCCTGGTCAGGGAAACACCGGCACCTCAGTTTATCCTGCGGCGTCGGCATCGGTCAGCGCCTTTTTTGTGACAACTTCATCCGGCAGCAAGTGTCCCATTTTTTCCTTTTTTGTCGTCATGTATCCCGTACGCTGCGATTGCGGTGGAGCGACAATCGGGACTTGTTCGATCACATGCAGATCAACTCCGGTATAGACGAAGGCGTCGGTTTTCTTCGGGTTGTTGGTCAGCAGCCGCACACGTGACAGACCCAGATCCTTCAGCACCTGCAGGCCGACCATATAGTCGCGCATGTCGGCTTTGAAGCCAAGACGATGATTGGCCTCTACCGTGTCCAGTCCCTGATCCTGAAGCTGATACGCCCTGAGCTTGGCCAGCAAGCCAATGCCTCGTCCTTCCTGCGGCAGATAAACCACAACCCCGATGCCTTCCTTGTAAATCATTTTCATGGCCATGCGTAACTGATCTCCGCAGTCACAGCGCAGGGAATCCAGCACGTCGCCGGTAAAGCACGATGAATGCATGCGAACCAGCGGCGCATCGACTTTACTGAGATCACCCCAGACCAGTGCGAGCGGTTCCTGAATTTCATGGGCGACCTGATAACCGATGACCATTGGCGTGCCAAATTCCGCCGTCGGCATCGGGACGGAGACGATGCGCGTAATCAACTGTTCGCGGAGGCGGCGAAAGCGGATCAGGTCTTCGATGGAAATCATCGGAATGTCGTATTCATTGGCAATCGAGTGCAGCTCGTCCAGGTCTGCCATGCCGTGACTGGTCTGGCTGCAGATTTCTATCAGCGCACCGACCGGACGTTTGCCGGCGAACCGCATCAGGTCGATGGTGGCCTCTGTATGACCGGCTCGCCGCAGGACGCCTCCGTCCATCGCGGCAAGCGGATTCACATGTCCCGGTTGTACAAAATCGTCGGCAACAGAGCCGGGATCTGCCAGTGCTCGAATCGTGCGGGCTCGATTGAGAGCACTCACGCCCGTGCCGGCGGCGAAATGATCGACCGCGCGGAGGAACGCAGTTTTATTCGGGGCGTTGTTGCTGGATTCATCCACAACCGGACGCAGTTTCAGCCTTGCGGCTTCTTCAGCGGC
>JAYUVA010000241.1:0-9988 GCA_043754375.1 Candidatus Kuenenia sp.
AAATGCAAATGCCGGATTCACTGCTGAAGCCGTGGCTTGCTGCTGGAGCTCAGAAAGCGAATTCCCGCTCCATCGGACAATTCTCCAGCGCGAAGATTCAGGCTGCCACGCCGACGACACAAGCGGTGAACCCGGCGAGGCCGCAGGCGACCGAAGTTCACACGGCTGGGCAGCGGGCCTGGCCATCAGTGACGGGCGCTTTACCGAAGGAGCTGGCATCGGGACACGTGTCGCCCCTTCCACAATCAAATGGTATGCGACATGATGATTTGCGTACGAAGTGATGCCTGCAAACATTCTTCCGTTGGCAGTCACTGTTGGAATTCGGCTGAGTGCGTTGCACGGGCGCACAATCTTTGCGTTATCTCCCAGTTCTGAAATCGGTGACTCAAGCCCCACGGATGCGCACATTTCGGCATGATTAAGTTGCGAGACGGCTTTGATGAGTGAGGCCATCCCGGAGCCACCGCCGATGTTCCCCATCTGGCCGGCGACGCTTCCGATGGGCAGCGGCTCCGGACGGGATGCGGCTCCATAGACGTCAGCGATCGCCAGAATCTCATCTCTGTCCCGATCCGGTACGCCGCTTGAACCGGCTTCAATAAATGCAATATCCTGCGGGGTCAGTCCGGCAGAATGCAGTCCGCGACTCAAGGCATTACGCAGCGCCTCACGTCGTGAATCTGAACGAGCGACGCCAAGTCCGCGAATGATGCCATGAATCCGGTCTCCGTCACGTTGTGCATCGGCGAGACGCTTCAGAATGACCGCGCCGACGCCTTCTCCGGGAACAGATCCCGTCGCTCGCGAATCAAACGGAGCGTGCGGTTCGCCGACCGACAGCAGTTCGTGTTGCTTCAGGCCTTCGAATGTGGGAATTCCCATCGCGCGCTGCCCGGACGCACAGATCATCATATCGCAGTCGCCAGCCAGCAGGACGTCTGCACAACACTCAATCGCCGACAAAGACGAGCAGTCGCCGGCGTCCAGTGCGACTGCTCCTCCCATCAGGTTGAACGTCTTTGTAATTCGTGATGCCAGTGTACTGGCCGTAAAGCTACCGGTTTCATCAATGAGCGCTGGCATGTGCTCTAACAGGACATTTTCATATTCTGCGCAGATCTGATTGATCTTTTCAGTGGCCACGCCGCGATTCTGCAGCGCCTCTGACAACCGTTTCTGAAAATCCGTTAAGCGCAGGCCGGCCTGCAGCTGATCGGCGAATTCGCCTCCGAACACAATCCCGACAATGACGCCGGTCCGGTTTCGATCGAATGGCTTAGCATCATAGCCGGAATCTTTCAGGGCCTGATCCGCAGCATCCAGTAACATGAACTGCAACGGGTCGGCACTGGCGATCTGTTTTGGAGGAACTTTGTGACGCTTCCAGTCGTATTCATAGTCATTGATGAAACCGCCTGTTGCGGTCGGTACTTTCCACAGTTCATGCGACGCAGCATCGTACGCCAGATTTTTTTCCCAGCGTTGCGGAGCAACTTCAGATTTTTGGTCGCGTCCTTCACGAAACACGTCCCATAAATGATCAATCGTCCGTGCGCCTGGATAGATTGCTCCCATTCCAACGATCGCCAGTGCTCCTTCGTCACTCAGATTGTCGTCCGTTGCGGCAATCAGTTGCTTCACTGGCGGCGAGCTGACGGGATGTGTGGAAGTTGCCACGGCAAGATGTTCACGCACGGCAATATGGACGTTCAGCCCGCCAATCCCGAATGCGTTGACAGCCGCCATGCGAGGAATGTTCGGGGCAGGACGTTTCCATTCCAGCGCCTGTGTCGGAACAAAGAAGGGGAGCTCCTCCCAATTCACGGTGCTGTTGAGCTGTTGCACGTTGATCTGCGGTGGGATTTTCCCGTGTTTCATCGCCAGAACAGTCTTCAGGAGACTGGCAATCCCTGCCGTCTCGAGAGTATGACCAATATTCGCCTTCACGCTGCCAATCGGAATCTTCGTATGCGGTGGAAACTGTCCATGAGCGGACTTTGCCATGGCTGCCAGTTCGGTCGCGTCGCCGACCTGCGTTGAGGTGGCATGCATCTCCAGATACTGCAGATCACGAAATTCGACTCCGTGACCATAGGCTCGCGAGATGGCTTCAATCTGCCCCTCCTGGCGGGGTGCCCACAGACTTTTTCCTTTTCCGTCCGACGACACTCCCAGACCGCAGATGACCGCCTGAATGCTGTCGCCGTCGGCCATCGCCCGCTCCAGCGTTTTTAACGCCAGTACAACGTATCCGCCTGCAGCGACTAACCCTGCTGCCTTCTCGTCGAAGGGCATTGAGCCAACCGTACTCAGAGTCTGAGCCTGTGAAAAAACCACGAGTGTGTCACCGTGGACATACGATGCACCGCCAATGAGTGCCATGTCAACGGCACCTCGCTGCAAAGCGCGAATGCCGTGCCCCAGCGCTCGAAACGAGGAAGCACATGCTGCGTCGAAAGCGATTGAAGGGCCATCCAGGCCAAACGCCTGCGAAATCAGACCCGGGCCATGATTCGCATAGGATCGCATCCTTGTCAGCGGATCTCCAGCCTTGTAGTCCTTGCGCACAGATTGCACGATCTCCCGAATGATGGCATCCTTTTCACCGGGTGGTAACTGATCCAGCTCCCGAATCTCCCGGAGATACTCCGCTGTCTGCGCGATCATGCGGGCGTAAACAACCTGCCCGATGTGGGCGCTGGGTGGCGTGTGCCCAACGTAAACCCCCACATTACGATTTGCCAAGGCATAGGGATTGAGTCCTGCATCCCGGCAGGCCGACGCCGCGACGGTGCATAGCGTAATGTGTGCTGAATGAGACTGGTCGATGAGCGATTGTGAAACCGGACAATCGGTCTGCGGAAACTGTTGTTCCTGAGCCACACCTCCCAGGCAGGAATATGATCGCGTACGATTTCCCTTTTGAGGCGAGTACTGCAGTTCGCGATCCATGCGATCCGGCGGCAGTTCTCCCAACGCACTTCGGCCTTCGATCAGCAACTGCCAGAACTCATCCACATTGTCTGCCCCTGGAAGGCGACAAGCCATTCCGATAATGGCAACTGGCTTTTCGGAGAAACGACTCATCTGATTTCCTCTACTGTAAAAATATCGGAACGCCGACTCCGCGTCTCAGCAGAGACGCTCGCACCATCATCCATTCGATGAAGCGGCGCGCAGCGCCGTCTCGGAATCGCAGGGAGCTGAGCATTCCACAGGTGAGAATGTCCAGCCTAATTCTTTTCCTGCGCGAGAAGGTTCAGAACATCCCGCAGTGTCCGATAGTCGTCGAGTGACATCTCGTCCGTGATCTGAATCTGCACGTCCAGATTCTCAGCAAGTTCGCCGAACAGTTGAGCCTTCTTAATGCTGTCGATTCCAAGATCAGCCTCAAGGTCCGCATCCAGTTCCACCATTTCCTGCGGGTAACCGGTTTGTTCGACGACAAAGTTTACAAGGAATGCTTCCAGCTCTTCAGACGTCAGAGTGGACGCCGACGGCTTTGTCAAATCACTGACATCCCGTCCTGTCGCAGCAGAAACAGAAGATCGAATCGGTGCGGCCATGGCAGGGCCCGTGACGGTCGCGACAGGAGTTGCACCTGAAGGCACTTTCTGTCGTGGTTCCTCAGGCTTTAAGTCCGCCGAAAATGACCCGACCGACAGTGGAATTTCCGTTGCCGCGACCTGCTCTGCCGCGACCTGCTCTGCCGCATCTGAGTCAGTCGCAGCGGATTCAAGGGCCTGGAGAACGTGACGCAGAGTCGGGAAGTCATCCAGCGACATCTCTTCCGTGATCCTGATCTGAATATTCAGTTGTTCGGCAAGTTCACCAAACATCTGCGCCTTTTTAATACTGTCGATCCCAAGATCAGCCTCAAGGTCGGCATCCATTTCCACCATTTCGGGAGGATAGCCGGTTTGTTCTACCACAAAATTCACCAGCAAATGCTGAAGATCGGCAGAGTTAAGTTTTGATGTTGTAGTCGTTGTCGTGCGAAGCGGCGTCTCCAGCACAATTGTCGATGCTGGCGGGGAGGCCACTTCGGTTTTCTCGATCGCGGCCGAAACGTCTGTTTCGTTCGCGGCCGAAACGTCTGTTTCGTTCGCGGCTTTCCTGAGAAATTCGGTGATGTGTCGCAGCGTCGGAAAATCATCGAGCGACATGTCTTCGCTGATATTGATCTTCACATTCAACTGCTCGGCCAGTTCGCCAAGCATCTGTGCTTTTTTGATACTGTCGATACCCAGATCAGCCTCAAGGTCTGCGTCCAGCTCAACCATCTCCTCCGGATAACCTGTTTGCTCGACGACGAAGTTGACCAAAACAGCTTCGAGTTGAGAGATGTCAATATTCAGTTTTTCAGGCGCTGCTGAAGTCTTTGCAGAAATGGTCTCGGCCTCAGGCTTTTCTGCCGCAGGCGCAATGGTCTGAGGCGGTTTTGAACTCACCGCCGTTGCGATCCCATTGTTGCCTGAGGCTGGTTGTCGCTGCACCGGTGCTGATGACGCAGCCGACCTGGCAGCGGGATCAGTGACCCTGGTCGTGGCCTGCCGCCGACTCAGTGCTGGATCTGTGGCCCGAACGGCAGTCCGCAAATCTGCACGCAGCGCTTCCTTCCCACCGTTGGCAGCGACTGCAACGGTGTCGGGCCGTTCCAGGCCCGCCAGGTGGCGCATCTTTTCTTTGCGTCGAGTCGTTGCATCAAAATGGACGATTTCAGGCTGACCACTGCTGTCCCCCGACACAGCGGCACCTGAGCTCTGACTCTTAAATGCTGAGATCACAATTCTCCTCCCCCGTTTTTTGTTTTTCTCTATCGACAGTTCTTCGCCGCCCGAGAGGTTCCTCTGGAACGCCGACACCCAGTTCAAACTTGCGTACTTACAGGATCTCCGCAACAAGCTGACTCCGCCTGACCCCTCTGGCTGAGTCTGTTACCGGAAATCAAGTCCTGCATTCCGTGCATAATCTGAGACACATGCGCCTCGGTTCCTTCGATGTGAACAGATCCAAGATTCACCGCCTGTTCCACGGTTTTCAATCCCGACATCAACTCGGCAAAACATGATGAATTCAGGTAAACAATCGCTGTGCAGCTGTCACTGATTCCCACTTCAGCTTTGACGACACGACCGTTCTGAATCCCGAGTTGCCATTGACCGCCACCATTTCCACTGACACTCAGACCGACAACTGCTGTGTGAGATCCAGACACATCTGAATTTCGCTCGGCATTCAACAGTGGCAACAGACAGGAATCCACGTCCGTATTTAACTTTGCCGCTCGAGGCTTCGGCCATCCGAAATTCGATTCAATCGCAAATTTGCACTGCCGCTGAAGCAACTCGGCATCAACTTCCGGGCACGGTAAATGTGGCGCGGCGGCCAACGTGTTAGCACAATCAAATTCCGGATCGTCCCCCCAATAGGAACGATAGACCAGCATCTGCTCATAAAAGTACTCACCGAATTTGTCAAAATCGATGGATGTCTGAGCAGCCTTGCTCGTCATTGATGTGTACTTGATGAAAGAATCTTCTATGGCTTGCTGCATCACCGCGACAGGCACGGATTGCTTCGGTGTCAGATGATAGGTCTGGCCGTGATGCCTGGACTGACAGTAGATGTGACTCATTACCGCAGCCACCCAGTCCACCGGCACCAGATTCTTCTTTTCGTGCCCGGTTGTATTGAGTACGTGCCTCATCAGGTGCGATCCTGCCGTCCGAACGCCACTTTCCAGTTCATCCCGGCTTACCCCCACCGCCCTGGTCCTCGCAATCAGCGTTGAGACAAGCTTCAGAGGAACGTAGAAACCATGAAACGTAGTCGTGAATCCAGTCCTTGCATCGCCCACAATGATCCCGGGACGATAGACCGTCAGGTCCGTGAGGAAATCTGCAGCACGAACCAGTTGCTCGGATTCAAACTTACTGATTTCATAGTCGTTGCCGTGCTCCTGCCCGACGTCGAGCTCTGACTCGAGGATTCGACCGCGACGGGTGCCGCAGACATAGGCTGTTGAAACGTGGTGGAATTCACGTATGTCCGTCTTGCTGCAGAATTCCAGGACGTTTCGAGTCCCATTCAGATTCGAAAGGTACGGCTCTTCGTCCCGCCCGTTACCGTAAAAAGTCAGGCTCGCAGCGTTGTTCATAAATGCATGACAATGTGTCTGCACCCATTCTGTATCTCGGGCGGAGAGGCCAAGATCGGGACGTTTCAAATCGCCCTCAAGAATGACCGGACGGGGTAAAGCATAGCCAGCTTCCTTCTCCCAGCGTCCGATCAGGGACTCCATGCGCTGTTGAGCGGACTCCATGCGTGTTGACCTCGTCAACACGGCCAGATTGACCCTGGAGCGCATTAAATCGCGAAGCAAGTAAGCTCCCAACAGCCCTGTCGATCCTGATAGAAATAGATAACTCATATCAATATCCCAATGCTACCAGCAATAATCTGCCCGCCAGGATTCCCAGGAGTTGAACCTGATTCTCACTCCGCCATGATCCCACAGATTGACTGAATTCGTTTGGACTGAATTCGTTCAAAAACGCGGCATTTTGCAACGTACCAATCCGCGATCGCCAAAAAATTGAATTTGACAACTTCCTGCAAGCTAGCGTGGAATCCCCAGATTATCAATAAAATTCACCCCCTTTAACCACAGACTCCCATTGTGACATCAGAGTGCCGTACGATCCCGCATGATCGTATATTTCCATGGGGAGGACATTTCGGGCCTCCCAACCCGCCATAAATCTATCTCAAACGTCCCATTATTACCAGTTTTACATCTTATTCATGCAGCGAGATCGGCAATCAGGCTATCTTGAACGCCGTAAAGAACGGAGCAACATCGTTCCTCTGAAGGATTTGCAGCATTGAACGTTCAGGCATTGATTCGTGTTTGGCGTCGGATTGACGTAACAATTTGCCACATTGGCCGTCGCGCCGCGTGTTGCAGACCAAAAAGTATTGCAATCGCTGCCCTCGGAGGGTTTGGCGGGAACTTGACTGCCCGAATGACATTGATGAGTTCCAATGCACGAATGGTGAACAAAACTGAAAGCAGTCCCCGTATGGCCCTCGACTACGCAGACGAACCGCAACCGCGATTGCCACGAGGAGAAATACTGCGAAAATCACTGCACATGTCGCCGGGACTTATCCCGTTCCTGATGAAGGATATGCCCCACCTTGATCCTTTAGACAAGGCTGCACTGGTGTTTCTCACCGTGGTGAGTCTCGTGCTGACCATCATTTTTCTGGCCGTATTTCGCCTGGTTCGCCGCCCGGGAGAACGCAATCTGCTCAGCGCTGCGCTCAGTTATCCGGCAACAGTGGTCGGGACGATCGTGTTGTTCCCCGCCAACCTGGAGTATGCCTGTGTGGTAGTCACCATTCTGGCATTTGGGGATGGGTTTGCCTACTTGTGTGGCCGTTTGTTCGGAAAAACGCGGCTGCCCTGGAACAGGCAGAAGACCTGGCTGGGATCGTTGGGCTTTATCGTCTTTTCAGGACCGGTTGCATCTCTGGCCTTCTGGCTGGAAGCCAAGCCGCAAGTCTCCATCATGACCGCAGCAGCTTGTGGCTTCTCTGCCTCCATCGCCGGGGCGATTGCCGAATCGCTGGATGTGAAACTCACGGACAACCTTCGGGTGGGGCTGGCAGCGGCCTTCACCGTAGCGATGACCAGCTTTTGGCTCTCATAAGAACCGGGTCCGGTCAACAGCACGGCACGTTCACCGGCGTGAAGTGAGGAATTCATCAACGGGATGAATGCAAAATCCCGCTGTCAGGCAAATAAGCCCAGCCAGCCTCGACGGCGGCCAACGAAGGAAAACACTTCGTCCAGCAATCCCGCAGGCAGTCGATCGACAGCGGTGACAAGTTCATCATGATACTTGGCCACAAAATGATCGACCACATGCACAGCCTGCTCGCGATACTGCGAAGGAAGGCGATCAATCACATCGGAGATTGTCTCGGTTACCGCATCATGCCATGGTGGCAAAGAACCGGATTCGTCCACTGTCGGACTGGCGGAGTCATCAACGATTGAAGTATTGACGCTTTCAGGCCCACTCAGAGTGCTCTCAATCCCCGGCGGAAGTGATTCGACCTGGCACTCGTGATTTTGTTCGACGAAATCATCAACAAATTGCGGTGTATCGGATCCGTCAGCATCGCAAATCGAACTCACGACATCATCAATCACTTCGGTCAGCGGTTCGTGCCATTCGGGAACTGATGTCAGTGTCTCAGTCTGCGAGTTCACCTGTGGCGTGACACTCGCTGTTACTGGCGCAGCCGCACTATAACCAGAAAGTCTATTCAGCAGAGTCAAGACCGGTGCAGGAATCACCGCCACGAAATCATCGTGAAATTCTTCAACGACAGCATCAACAGCGTTGTGAACTGCTGACCGATAATTTGAAGGAACGGCAGCATCAATGAAATTGTCAACGCGCTCGGTCAACTTAGTATGCCAGGCTGGCAATGGTTGAGTTGGCTCTGATGACGAAAGAAGGCTGTTTAATTGAGACTGATAGCGTGCCGGGACAGAATTTCGGATCAAATCACTGATGCCATCTGTCAGCACGCCGTGCAACGCAGGCTGATGATGTAGCAAATGGCTCCAACCCGCAAGTGATGCTGACACACCACTCAACATCGCTCTGGATTCAAGACTCTCGGCACGCGAAACCATTGCAGCCACACGAGTGCCAGAACGACCTCGTCGGCTGCGGCCCATGAAAGTACGGCCAAGTGCGTTCGCAATCAAATCTCGTAGCACGTGCATCGTTATCAGTCTCCCGATTCTGTCGTAATTCTGATCTTCAGTGTGATGCACAAACCGCCGACCGATTCGCAGTAGTCACCACAATTGCGGAATTCGCGAACAGCTTCGCCTGCCTCAGATTACCCAAAACCCCCTGTTCTAACCAGCGACCTAATCCTGTATCTTCATGTTTTTTCTGAAAACCAGAACCTGCCGTGAGCTGATCCCAGCCGATAACACGTTTCTCGGGCTTGATTGCCGATCATTTTCCGGGGTTGGGTTTTCGCTGACGCCGCACACCTCGCCGCATCAACGAAAAAACGCCCGGCACAGAAGACTGTGCCGGGCGTGTGCGTGTTTCATGATCTGCCATGAATTCACAATCAGCCGAATTCCGGGCGACGGCATTCGAGTTGTTCTTTCAGGCGCGCAACGATGCTGGAGTGCATCTGGCTGACGCGGGATTCTGACAATCCCAGTGTGTTGCCGATATCCTTCATCGTGAGTTCTTCGTAGTAATACAGAATAATGATCAGGCGTTCGTTGCGATTGAGTCCCTTGGTGACCAGTCGCATCACATCCATCTTCTGGATACCGACGGTTGGATCTTCGCACTTTATGTCTTCGACGACATCGACTTCGCGAACGTCCTTATAGCTGTCAGTCTCGTACCATTTCTTTTCGAGGCTCACCAGATTGACCGCACTGGCGTCGGATTTCATCCGTTCGAATTCCTGAATGGGCAAGCCCATCTGCTCAGCGATTTCCACTTCTGTCGGCGGACGTCCGACGCGAGCTTCGACAAGCTTTCTGGCGGCTTCCACCTTACTGGCTTTGCTGCGGACCAGACGTGGAACCCAGTCCATCGTACGCAGTTCGTCGAGCATCGCACCTCGAATACGAGGCACGCAGTAGGTTTCGAATTTGACACCTCGGTCCATGTCAAAGGCTTCGATGGCATCCATCAAACCAAAGACTCCGGCGGACATCAGGTCATTCAGGTCCACGCCCTCGGGCAGCTTTGCCCAGACTCGTTCGGCGTTGTATCTGACCAGCGACAGATACCGCTCCATCAAACGGTTCCGCAACTCCTGATTGCTCTGATCCTGCTTGTATGCAACCCAGACATCAGTAACGTCTTCATTGACCCTGGTAGCCATTCAATCCTCCGTGACGAACAGCAAGTGCCCGAAACTC
>JAYUVA010000242.1:0-3092 GCA_043754375.1 Candidatus Kuenenia sp.
TCGAGTGATTCCACGAGATCCTGAATGACGAGTCCCAGCGTAGACGGATTCACGTTCATCGAAAGCCGAAACGCAGACTGGTTCGTTTCTGTCCCGTACGGAATCGTGGGCAGCAGGACCACTTTTGCCCCCTGCTTCCACGCCGCTTCACAGATTCGTGATCCAATCGCTTCGGCTTCGAATGTGTCAGTTCCGTAAGGCAGGTGCAGATTATGCGGCTCAGTCGCCCCCATTGGCAGCACCGCAACCTCGTATTCGCAATCTTTGACATGTCCAAAGTTTGTTTCCGCCAGTATCCAAGGTCGCATGAAGTGTCCCTATTTTCCGATCGCGTAAAGAAACTTGTCGGACCGCAGCAGCAGCCGTGTCCCATCCACTGCGAAGCTACCGTTGAAGACGCCGCCATCGTTGAGATCATTCGTGGCGAGCTCCTCAAATTCAGGCTTCGCAGCAACGACAAATGTTCGGCCTTCGCGCGTGAGATAATAGATGCGTCCGTCCGCAAGCAGGGCCGATGCATAGACCTGTCCGGAGCGATCCATGCGTTTTTCATAGACAATCTCGCCACTGTCGGCCTTTGCACAGAATGCAATCCCAAGATTGTCGTTCATCCAGTAGAGATGTCCGTCATGAAAGACCGGCGAGGTGACATTGGAACCCTTGACGCTGGTCCACAATCGGTGCGACTTCGTAACATCCCCCGAGCCACCCGTTCTGACTGCCAGCCCCGCAACGCCGGACCGACCTCCAAGGCAATACACGATTCCATCGTGGGCAATCACGCTTGGAACCATGTACCAGCCGATATCCGTGGCACAGGTCCAGAGCTGTTCGCCGGACGTTGGTTCAAACGCCTGAACGCTTCCCTTTGTCGCCACGATCAGCTCTGGCTTGCCGTTTACGTTGGTCACGACAACGGGAGTATTCCATGCTTCTTGAATCCCTTCGGCTTTCCACAGTTCTTTCCCGGTCCTGCGGTCGAGTGCCACCAGAGATTCGCTTTCCACGCTGGCATTGATAAATACCATGTTCTTGTACAGAACAGGTGACGCCGATGTGCCCCATTCATGCGTTGTCGAACCAACATCCGCGCTCCAGACCTGCTTGCCATCGTGGTCGAATGCGATGACTCCGGTCTTGCCGAAAAAGCAGTAGACGTGATCTTCGTCCGCAGCCGGCGTATTGGCCGCAAATCCGTGGTCCCGAATGCGCTCTTCCTCCGGCAATTTCGCACCGACAATCTTTTCCCAGAGCTTTTTGCCGCTCTTTCGGTCCAGACACAACAGATGCCGTTTGAGGTCTTTCTGTTTGCCTTCCGCTTCTCCGGGAACAAAGAACCCCGAGTAACAGGTGATGTAGATGTGATCTTTAAACACGATGGGACTGGAAGCCCCAGGTCCCGGCATCGGACTCTTCCAGGCTATGTTCTCCGATTCCGACCATGCGACCGGCAGAGCTTTTGCCGAGCTGACACCCTGTCCTTCAGGACCGCGAAACGCCGTCCAGTCGCTGGCCTCGCTCGGCATCGCCCGCACGAATATCGCACTACTCACCGCGACGCAAACTGAAACGGCTCGAAGACTAACGCAGACCATATGCTACTCTCCGTCAAATATCACAGGCAGACAGGTAGGGTGTGTGCAGCGGAGCGAAACACACCACATCCATGTGCCGAAGCACAAAGATTAACACCGCAGGCAACCGATTGAAAACGTGGCGGGCGGAAAAACCACGGTCGGCCAGTAATGAACTTATGCTGAGTGAAGGGTGGACGGGCAGCCTTGACATCGGCAGAGTGGCATTGCCAGTTCGAATGTCGGGGCGGTCGTTGTTTGTGTGCCACTGGCTTTGCCAGTGCGACCGTGAAGAGCGTCGTTGCTCACCGAAAGTCCACACAACGCCCAAAAGCACTGGCAGAGCCAGTGGCACTCTACACGCCCACATCAGGTCATCGTCGAGCTTTTCAGGATATCCGTCACAATCTTCGCGGGGCGGTTGGCAGTGAGTACCTGAGGCTGGCCGTTGTGGTGATAAATCAGCTTTGAATGGTCGAGGCCGAACAGCGACATCAGCGTTGCCTGGTAGTCGTTGGGGGTGACGACGTTTTCCACGGCGCGGTGGCCGAATTCGTCGGTGGTGCCGTAAGCCATGCCGCCTTTGATGCCGCCGCCGGCGAGCCAGATGCTGAAGCCCTGGCCGTTGTGGTCGCGTCCTGCGGCGGCCGGGTCGCCCATGACCTGAGTCACCGGAAGTCGTCCGATTTCGCCGCCCCAGTGCACGATCGTCGAATCCAGCAGGCCGCGCTGTTTGAGATCGGTCACGAGCGCTGCCGCTGGCTTATCGACTCGCTGGCACACAGCTGGAAGGGCTGTCCGAATGCTGCCGTGATTGTCCCACGGCTGACCAGCAAGGAACAGCTGCACAAACCGGACTCCGCGCTCGACAAGTCTCCGGGCGATCAGACACCGAGTCCCGTATTCCCGAGTCGCATCGTTGTCCAGCCCGTACAGATTCTGGGTGGCCTGAGTTTCCTGACTGATGTCCAACGCCTCCGTCGCGGATGTCTGCATTCTGGCGGCGAGTTCATAGCTGGCAATGCGAGCTTCCAGATCTGCGTCGCCTCCGCTTTGTTCCAGATGCCGTGTATTCAGCTTGCGAAGGAACGCCAGATTCTGCTGCTGCAACGTGCCCTGCAGATGTGATGGCGCGGCGAGGTTCAGAATTCGAGGTTCCTTGGGACGCAGCACGGTTCCCTGAAACAACGGCGGCATGAAACCGTTCGACCAGTTGTTCACACCGTCCACCGGATGTCCGCCCGGATCGGTCAGCACCATATAAGCTGGCAGATCCTGAGTCTCGGATCCCAGTGCGTACAAAAGCCACGACGCGAAATGCGCTCGACCAAGCACCCCCGGAATGCCACCGTGAAAATAGCGGATCGAGACTTCGTGACCATTCGCACCGGTATGCATACTTCGAATCAGGCAAATGTCATCGACGATGTCTGCAGTGTGAGGCAGCAGTTCGGAAATCTCTGTCCCGCATTGGCCGTGTTTGCGAAACCGAAACGGACTGCCCAGGAGTTTCTTGCT
>JAYUVA010000243.1:0-8649 GCA_043754375.1 Candidatus Kuenenia sp.
AGTACGGCGACTTTCCAGCCAGTTGAGAGAGCCTGATCTGCAAGGTTGCTGCCAATAAATCCCGCACCACCGGTGATCATGAGTCGCATTGTCTGTTTCCAGCCTTATAAAACGCTGTGCATCGTTATGGTTGTGAAGTTGTACGACCCAACTCAAGCCGACGCCCTCGCCGAAATGCTGCTGGTCGTTTGTGCCTCGAATTCAGCTGATCATACACCCCGATCATGGATAGCGAACTGAATCCGCCGGTCCGGCATCGTGGCGTGGTTTGAAGCAAGCGTGTTGTAATGATTCTGACGATCATCATGGAAGAATCATACCGGCAGCAATGCGAGGCGTCCTGGCTCCGGAATTGGTTGGCATCGATGTCGATCCGAAGCATCAGACAGATCAACGTTGTTGCCAGCAGTGGCGATCAGAAACTGGCAGATTATTCAACCTAAATCTCGCTGTTAGCCGATGTTTCCGAAATTCTCCATCCCGGCAGAATTTCCTTTCGCACAATTGACATGCGGGATCGGCAAAGTTCAGATGCATTAAGGCAGCCAGTATGGCTGCCCCGCAGTTCCGTCACAAATCGCAGAAAAAGGGCACACTCATGATCCGACATTCTCGAAAAAGAATTACAAGCAACAACTCTGTGAGCCCACTTGAGATCCAGCAACTGGAGCCACGGACACTTCTCACAGGAACGGTGACGCTTGCGCTTTCGGCGGCGGGAGATATATCCGTCACGGGCGATTCCAAAGACAACAATGTGACAGTCGAAGTCGATTCCGGAGGCATTCATGTCACGGGGTTGAGCGGCACATCACTCAGGTACGGAAAGATGATTCATGCCGCAGGTGACACCGTCACACTTCCAATACCGTCGGTGATTCGTGATCTGCGAGTCGATATGAAGGGCGGCAACGACACGCTGAGTTTTACATCCACTGGGGCGGTGAATGTTGGTCGTGATGTGGACATTGATATGGGTGCTGGCAATGACAGACTGACCATTGCTGACTCGGCCGGCATCAATGTTGGCCGCAATTTTAAAGCTTTAACGGGTGCCGGAAATGACAAAGTCGTGATTTCCACAAACGGTGGGCAGATCAACGTCGGGAACGATCTGTCGATCAATACGGGGCCTGGAAACGATGCCGTCGGACTGGCGGATGCCGAAAAATTTGCGGGTGTGACTGATGCTGCAACACTGCTTGCGGTCGCCGATGACACGGGGACAGAAATGAGCCAGCAGATTTGTGTGGGTCGTGATTTGAATATCACAACCGGAGGCGGCAACGATACCGTTGGAGTTGCCGGCGTTGAGGCAGGACGAAATGCCAATCTCAATACCGGAGCGGGACGTGGCGACATCCTGGGAGTCAGTAATCTGCGCGCCGGGCGCAATCTGGATCTCAATCTTGGTGACACAAATGCACTACAGAATGTGACAGTCGCCGGAACGATCAAGGTTCGCAGCGGCGCTTCGAATGATCGATTTGTCGTGGATAGAATCCATGCGGGAAGTGTCGATGTGAATCTCCAGGGTGGCAACGACCAACTCGCAATCGGTGCCGATGTCGTTGTGACTGGCCGCGTTAACATCAACGGAGGCGCTGGCAAGAACAGCCTTGAAAGCATGACATCCCTGTCAGGAGCTACGGTCAGGAATTTCAAAGGCACATCGGTGGATTCGATGGCAATTCTGGACACCGTTCTGGCTGCGATTGCTGCTGACGGACTCATCGGGTAGTCCGCTGACCCCTTTTCCAAGCTTGACCGAGAACTCGCTTGAGAGACTTTGGGCGGAGAATCTCAGGAACAGAGACTCTCAGGATTACCCTATTCGCTTTGTTTGACATTCGCCAGAGTCGCCCTTATCGTTACATCCTGCCCTGTCTTCTGTACTTGCGTCGTTGCGTGGGTTGAGTGGGCTCAGATTTAACAAATTGGAGGTTTGTTATGAAATTGGCTCGTTTGGTTTGTTTGGGTGCTTTGGCTGGAATGATTGCTTTTGGCGATTCTTCTGAAGCTGGCCATCATCGCTCCAGTGGATCGCATGGTAGCTCTTATGGATCGACTGGCTCTTATGGATCGACTGGCGACTATGGTTTGACTGGCGATTATGGTTCGACTGGATCTCATGGGTCGTATGGTTCACGCAGAGTGCGTCGATCTTCTGCGTCCTACGGTTCCGCAGGTTCAACCGCGTCTCATGGCTCAACGGGTTCTTACGGATCGTCTCACGCTTCAAGCGGTGGATCATCTGGCGGGTCTTCAGGCGGCCGCGTATCACGCCGGGCAGCTCGTGGCTCTTATGGATCGACAGGTTCATACGGATCTCACGCATCCGCTGGATCTTGTGGATGGTAGTTTCTGTCGCGGTGCTCAATCTGACAGCAGCGCGATGAAACTGGAATTGAGGAAACGCCATCTGGTCACCGGCAATTCTGGTTGACCACTGGCGTTTCTTTGCATTTTGACAGTAGGCTTCAAAAAAAGGATCAGGAACCAATAGCCAAATGGCCCAGTGGGTGCTCCGCACTATTGGTTCCTGACACCTTTTTTAAGCGTCGAGCCACGGAGGCCGCTCAGCACTTCGTTGCCGTTCGCGTCAGGGACACCGCGGGCCATCGGCAACAGGGCTCTTTTTCGTGAACCGCACCTATGTTCGGCGGGCTGAAAAAACGATTTCGGAAAGTCGGCTACGTAGTCCTCAGTCTGTGGCTGGCATTTCACGTCTTCGCAGTTTTTATTTCACCGGCTGCCATGCCGCCGGCGTCACCATTGCTGGAAGATGGTTACCGGCTTGCCTTGCCGTACAATGAAGCTCTGTTTTTGAATCATGGTTATCACTATTTCGCGCCGGACCCCGGTGCCAGCACGTTGATCGCCTGGGAGATTCCGCGTGACAATGATGCCCCTGTGGTCGGACGATTTCCGGAAGTCTCCATTCACCCCCGACTGTTGTATCATCGCTACTTTATGCTGGCCGAAAATATCTGGGCCTTCGATGAGGAGACTCAGCAGGATATGCTGAAAGCCTACGCGCGGCATTTTGCAGACAAGTTTGGTGCGGATCGAATTTCACTCAGTCGTCTCAGCCACGAACCATCGTCGATCATGCGCCTACAGGCTGGCGGAAAACTGGATGACCCGGAGACGTTTCAGCAGGATGTACTCGGAGACTTCGATTTTTCTGCTGATCCCGCTGCTCCAGGTTCGCCAGTGGCCAGGAATTTCTGAGGTAGCACAGCCGTGATAGAGCAGCCTGGTACTCATCCGCTGGCAAGTATCCTGACGTCCGTCCGTCGCAATCTGGATCAGGGCGTCGCGGCATGGCATCGTTTCTGGTTTGATCCTCTGGACCCATTGATGCTGGGGGTCATTCGGCTGCTGACGGGCTGGATGCTGCTTTACAATCTGTTGGTCTGGTCGCTGCAGCTGGAAACATTTTTTGGCCGCAGCGGCCTGCAACCGCTCGATACAGTCAGGCGACTGTATGAGTCTCGGCTTGTCTTTTCTTTTTGGCTGTGGATTGATGACCAGTATTTGTGGCCGGTTCACGTCGCTTGCATCATCGTGGCCGCACTGTTCTGCATCGGAGCAGCAACACGGGTGATATCCATTCTGGCTTTTTTGATCACGATTTCCTATTCCCAGCGAGTGCCGGTGGCCAACTTCGGATTTGATCAGATTCTGGGCATGATGTGTCTGTATCTTGCCCTGGCGCCCAGCGGTGCGGCGATGTCGATGGACAGCATGATTCGCAGGTGGTGGCGGCGGAGGAAGGGTTTGGAGCAGACGATCGCACCGGTCCGGTTTGCGTCAGCTCGAATGGCCAGTCGTCTGATCCAGCTGCACCTGTGTGCCATCTATTTCTGGGCGGGGTTTTCGAAACTGAAGGGGCCAACCTGGTGGACCGGCGAAGCCATGTGGAACGTTATTGCCAACCAGGAATACCAGACCATTGATCTCACCTGGATGGCATGGACACCGTGGCTCCCGTTTTTGATCGCGCATGCCACAATCGTATGGGAGGCGTTCTTTATTGTCCTTGTCTGGAATCCTCGATTGCGGCCATTTGTGCTGGCGATGGGGGCCGCGATGCACTTCGGGATCGGGGCATTCCTTGGAATGTGGACGTTCGGCCTCATCATGACCTTTGCATATTTGTCGTTTTCCGATCCGGAGATATGGCGGACTCGGATCACGCGGCTAAGCAGTTGCTTTAGACGCCACGACGGTCGATGAATATACGGCCCGCGTTTGGCATCGGCTCGTTTAACCGCGTGCCCAGCGGGCCGCGATCGTTCTATTTGAAATTTCGTATTTGAGATTTGAAATACAAAGCGCGGGGCGTTGCCCACGCGGTTAAACGAATGTGCCATCCTCGACCGCGCGATATAACCCTGGCACGAGTAATCCTTGATACTGTGAATCGCCGACTATGAACACATTCAACGCATTGATCGTCAGAATATTCCTCGTTTCCGTTGTCGGCCAGCTACTCCTGGTCTCGGGTTGCGCGAAAGCACCGGATTCTCCGGAGGTGATGCTGGAACGCGCGAAGATTCTGATGAATCGAGGCCGGGAAGCGGAAGCCATTCCGGTCCTCGACAGCGTGTTGACAGCCATGCCGAAAAATTCTGAAGTACACTACCAACGGGGCCTTGCGTATGAGAATCTCGATCTGCCCGAGAAAGCTCTGGCCGATTATGTGGCCTGTCTGAAACTGGACGATCGTCGCACCGACGCTCTCAACAACAAGGCCGTGCAGCTCGCGAAACTGAAAAGATACGACGAAGCAATCAGCGCCTTCTCAGAACTTGTTGATCTGGATCAGGGAGATTTCCTTGGATATCGCAATCGAGGACTCTGCCGATTCGATATGCACGACGATGCTGGCGCGCTTCAGGATTATGACACCGCCCTGAAGCTGAATCCCGACGATGCATCATCGTGGTTTCAGCGTGGTAACGTGCATCTGTCCATGGACAATCTGGTCGCTGCAGAAAGTGATTTTTCAAAGGCACTGGAATTGGACGCCGAATTTGCCAAAGCATGGATGAATCGCGGCGTCGCGCGGTATCGCCATGGCGAAAAATCATTGGCGGCCGAAGATCTGACGAAGGCTCAGGAACTGGACAGCAATATTGTGCTGCCAGCGATAGATTTCTTCAAAGATGTCGTACAGTCGGCTGCTGCCACGGAAGGCATGGCAGCGTCGGAGTGGGACAGCTGCCGTCGGTTGATTGAAGAAGAATTAGCCGAACGAGGATTTACGAAATTGGTGTTTGTGCGGGAGTTCCCGGATTTGCAGTGCGCTGAATTGAATGGTGAATTCGACGGCCAGCCGAGCACGGTCCTTGTGACATGTCAGCAAACAGGGAAATCGACCGTCACCCTCCCCTGCCCCGACTTGCCAAAGCTCGCGGACGGGGAGCGGCGTGTATGTGCTCTGCTGGTGCTGCAAGTGCCGGACGGGAACGGCACCGCTCCGAAAGTGACTCGGTTCGAACAGCAGTGGAATCCACAGACTCAGAATGGTTCGCCTGTGATTATGGACTATCAACTTTGATGGGTGTGTTTCGCTCCGCTGCACACACTCTACGATTGCTACGGTCGCAAAATAACGGCCATCGCTTGCAGTCGCCGTGAAATCGCGGCACGATGCGTCTTTGTGATCCTTCAGGCCCGGATCTTGCGCACTGCCGCGTGGGTCGGCCTCGATCCCTTGAATCCCTGTTCGTTCGGGAGGCCGTATGAAATCCTGCTCATGGCTGTGGATGGTATTGGTACTGACATTCTCTGTGGGTCCGCAGTTCTGCCTTCAGGCGGATGAGGATAAGCAGGACACTCCGACGGTCGATGAAGCCAAAGCAAAGCCTGCAGCAGAGGAACCCAGGGATGGAAATTCGAAAGCGCTGCATGAGATGATTGAAGTGCTGCTGGCCGAATAGATTTCTCCGCGACATTGCGGGCGAAACAGAACCAACCTGCACAAATCTGTGTCAACCTTGTATCACGCCTGCCCGTCAACAATTTCGTTTAACCCGGAGCCGCAGGCGATGGTTCTTAGTCACGCCGTCGCCTGCGGCTCGGGGTTAAACGAGCTGAAGAAAATAATTGTCCATGAATGCTCCGTTGACTTCGCAACTGCCTGTTGGATTTCAGGCGTCCGGCTCAACCTGTGGGATCAAAGTCAGCGGGAAACCTGATCTGGCGCTCTTTGTTTCAGATCGTGATGCGACGGCGGCGGGGGTCTTTACGACGAACAAAGTCTGCGGCGCCCCGGTGATGGTGTCGAAGCAGCGCGTGCCATCGACGGTCGCTCGAGCCGTCATTATCAATTCAGGCAATTCGAATGCTGCGACCGGCGAACCCGGGATTCGGGACGCGGAGCAGATGACGTCGGCTCTCGCGGAACAACTTGGCTGCGATGCGAAGTCGGTCTTTGTGTGTTCGACGGGCGTAATCGGTGTGCCCTTGCCGATGCGCACGATCCTCAACGGCATTCCCCACGGCATACAATCGCTCGGGACATCGGACCAGCATTTTCTGGATGCCGCCACGGCGATGATGACGACAGACACGTTCCCAAAGCTGACGTCCGTGGATGTCACCGTGGCTGGCGGCACTGTCCGAGTCTCCGGCGTCTGCAAAGGCGCGGCGATGATTGCGCCGAACATGGCCACGATGCTGTCGGTCGTCATGACCGACGCTCAGCTCACACCATCGCAGTGTGATTCCGCTCTGCGGTTCGGTGTCGATCGTACTTTCAATTGCATCAGTGTCGATGGTCATATGAGTACCAGTGATACGGTCTTGCTGCTGGCCAACGGCGCGGTGGGCGGCTCGCTTTCTGACGGTGACTTCGCCAAAATCCGTGAGGCGATTCAGCAGGTTTGCCAGAAACTGGCAACGGATATCATCCGCGATGCCGAAGGAGCGGATCATTTTATCACGATCGATGTCACCGGCATGGAGACTCGGGAAGCCGCCTATCGCATGGCGAAAGAGATTGCCGACAGTGCATTGGTGAAAACGGCGATCGCCGGCGGCGACCCGAACTGGGGTCGCATCGTCTCAGCGGCAGGTTATGCCCACGTCGATTTCGACACGGCTTTCGTTTCGCTGCACATCAACGACACCGAAGTCTACCGCGCCGGCATCCCCGTCCCGTTCGATGCCGCCGCTCTCTCGAAGCAGCTCAAGACCAACCGCGACGTCCGTCTGGAACTTGCGATCTCCGGTGGACCCTGCTCCGGCAACGAATCCGTCCGCTTCTGGACGTCGGACCTGACGCAGGAATACGTGCGGTTGAATTCGGAGTACACGACGTAGTTGACACATTCGTTTAACCGCGTGGGCATCGCCCCGCGCTTGGGAATCCCTCCAGCGGGACGCTGCGAGCGCGGCCCGCTGGGCACGCGGTTAAACGATTCAATGCAAATCATGTTCAGTCCCAACGGATCGATGATCCCCTGATTCCCGCTCAAGCTCTTGGCCAGTTCGTCGGCATCGTGTTGTCCTTCGGCGGCTGAGGCCCGTCGATGTTGAGAGTGCGCAGCGCCGGCAGGTGACGGACAAACTCCAGCCGGTCGTCAACCATGTCGCTGCTGATTGACAAATGATCGAGGGTTGAGATTCGACCAGGTTTTGGGAGTGCCGACGTTCGCAGATTCTTCCGGGAACTTAATACGAGTGTTTTGAGGCGGGGCAGTCGCGTCAACAGGTCAATCGCTGGACTATCGATGATGCCTCCAGTGAGACATAAATCTTCGAGGTATCGGCAGCGGGTCAGCCGTTCCAGATCCGACTGCGTTTTCACCTGCGAGTTAGCCATCCCCAGGATGGTGATCACGAACGGCTCGCGTGGCAGCGGCTTTGCGTCATCAGACGCTCCGTATCCTTGCCATTGCCAGTCGGGACTCGCGGCAATGGACATCGTTCCTTTGTTTTCGAGTACCCACTCGGCAGCGCGGCGTTGGGGTCGGCAATGGTAACTTGAGATTGGGTATTTGAGATTGGGTATTTGAGATTTGAAATCTCAGACGGAGTACCGGAGGGCTGATGCCCTCCGCTCGCCGGGTCGGTGCTGTTGTTGAAGCGGTTGAGCATCAGGATTGCGGTGATCGCGACGGTGCCGATGATGCTGGCGGCGATGAGTCGGGGGCGATTGAAAGTAGCCGTCTCGCTCCGTCGAGACGAGCCTTTTGGGGCGGCGAAAGGTTGAGTGGCCGCAGTTGGCAATGGGGTTTGATTGGGTGAAGGGCGGCTGGGTGATGGAGGGGCCGTTGTTGAAGGCTCATCACGCGGAGCGTGATGGTTACTTTGAACGCATGTTACCTTGCCGGCGTGTTGCAGTTCGGATTGGCAGCGGGCGAGTAGCTCGGCGACTTCACTGGCGGTTTGATAGCGGTCGGCAGGTTGCCTGGAGTGCAGTTTGGAAATGATCGCACACAGCCAGTCGGGGACTTCGGGGATAATCTCCTGAATCGGGCGTGGTGTGTCTTCGGTGACGCGCTTCAGTACGGCCAGCGTTGAAGACGCTCGAAACGGAGGGCGGCCGCTGACCATCTGATACAGCACGCTGCCGAAGCTGAACAGATCGGATCGCTGATCGATGCGATTGCTGTGAGCCTGCTCGGGCGACAT
>JAYUVA010000244.1:0-3698 GCA_043754375.1 Candidatus Kuenenia sp.
TTTCGATCTGTGTCAATTTGTGTTCATCTGTGGTCGCTGGCAGTTTCGTTCTGAGTCGTGAACGGTCTGGATCCCAGGTGGCATTCTCGCTCATAATTGAAGGACAGATTCCCAACAACTCAACGGGCCATTGTTTTCTAAGGGTGGTAGTTACTTTGGCGGACAACAAGGAATGCGCGATGGGTGCCCCGACCATGTGGTTCATTTCTTAATAGTTGATACCGTCGAAGCTCTGTCAAAAAATGGTTCGGTCGGGAATCCGGTTGTCGGGTTCACACGCCTTGAACTTCAGCGACGACAAAAATCGCAGAATCATGGCATTCCACCCGCTTGGAACGGTAGACTGTGGCGGCGTGTTGAAGCAGGAGTCTGTTTGAATCCCGCTGTTTTTGTGAGCGGCAAGGCGCTAGCCGCCGGTTTTTGCGGGCGAATCACCCGCAGTGAGCGCCTTACGTCTCACGATTTTTGCGAATCACGACAGACTCCTGGTTACGCTTTGGGCTTTGGGCGGCGACGATGGGTTTGTAGCCGGATTCTTCGGAATTCGAATGCATTGGTGATACAGCCAAAAGTCTGACGACTATTGCTGCAAATTATACACACATGCCGCCGCGAAGTCTTTCGTTGATGATGAGTTTCGGGAGTCGTGTGATGTCCTCAGGTACGTTGCCGCGAGTTGCCGGGTTGCAGGAAATTCTGGACCGCTGCCAGCGGCTCATTCGAGTTTACTCGGTGCTGCGCGGTCTCGCAGAATCCCTGTGCGTGCTGGTCGCCTGCATCCTGTTCGGTTGTCTGCTGGACTACTTCGTAGCGCTGCCCGGCGCTCTACGTCTGGTTGGACTTGTCGGCACACTCGTTTTGACCTGTGCCGTGGCATGGAAACGTCTGATTCATCCCCTGATCAGAAGTGCGTCGGCGGAAGAACTGGGTGCCGCTGTGGATCTGCGTTTTCCGCAATTGCAGGAAGCGATCGCGACGTTGATTTCGATTAGTTCTCCAACAGCCACATCCAGTGAAGTTGGTTCCGCCTTGATGCGAGATCGGCTGGAACAACATGTTCGCTCACAGATCGGCACCATTCATCCGTCAGAAGTCGTGCAGGGCACGCCTACGATGAAACGGTGGGGACTGGCGATGATGTCCATACTGGCACTGATGATTCCAGTGCTGCTGTGGCCGTCGGGTTCCATGTTGTTGCTGCAGCGATTCGTGATGCCGTTCGCCAATCTTGCTGCTCCGTCGAATTTATTCTTTGAAGTTCCGGACGGCAATCGGACCGTGGCTGCAAATACCGACGTGCCGTTTGTCGCGATTCCTCGCTGGCGGACGGGTGTCGCAGGCACACTGCCGACCGACGTGGTACTGGAAATGCAGACAGCTGGTGGAACGAGCGAAGATCTGCCAATGGGGTATGACGACGCAGAATCGCATTTCACCGTCTCCCTGACCGACGTGCGTGAATCAGTCCGCTACCGCGTGCGAGGCGGGAGTGCGACGACGGAATGGTTCGATCTCACGGTTGCCGATCCTCCTCGTATTTTGACGGCGCTGCTGCAGGAAACACCGCCGACTTACACCGGTCGTCCGATCGAAATGTTTGACGGTGTCGTCGGCGACATCCCGGTCTTTGAACACAGTGCCATTGAAATCACGCTGACCTTTGATAAGCCCGTGCAGAACGTCGTGATGGACTGGCAGACATGGATACCGCTGTCAGCTGCCGATGGAGTTGCCGCTACAAGTCCGGTCATCGAACCTCCGACAGCGCCAGCCGTCCTCTCTGCCGATGGCACATCAGCCCGGTTTCAGTTCGAAGCACTGGCCAGCGGGCAATTTGAATTTCGTGTCGAAGATTCGCTGGGGTTGACGAATCTGAATGAAACAACGCGACGACTGATTGTCACTCCGGATACGCCGCCCAAATTGACAGTGTCGGGTATCACTGACGGTCTGGAATTGCGACCGAACGACGTCCTGCCATTGAATTGCACTGTTGTGGATGACATCGGCGTCGGTGAACTCGAAATGCATATCCGCAAAAATTCCGACGCAACTCGCATCGAACCGGCGGTCGGTTTCAATCGCGGTGCGTTGCAGGTCGGGCATGACTTTCAGATCGATCTCAAATCCCTTGACGTCCACGATGGCGACGCCGTGACAATGAAAGTGAAAGCGGCCGATGAACGCCCGATCCCGGGTCCGCAGGTTGTCTGGCAGGGGCCGTGGACCGTTCGCATCGCGGACAACGCCGAAGCGATCGGTCAGAAATCGCTGCGTGAAGCCGATCAGAAACTCGTCGAATCACTGCGGAAGCTCGAAGAACAGCTTCAGCAGGATGCGAACAAGGGAAATGAACTCAACGACAAGCTGTCGCGTGCGTGGAATGATGAAGTGCAGCAGGATATTCGCGAACTCAGCGAAAAAGAACAGGCGCAGGGCCGTGACCTGCAACAACTGGCCGAACAGGCCGCCGCTCATCCGCTGATGAAGAAACAGGCTGAGAAGCTGACGGAGCTGGCCCAACAGGTCCGCAAAGACGTTCCTGAAAAACTTGACGCAGCCGCAGCGGCGGATCGCGATCCGGCGGCTCAGAACGTCCAGGAATCGGTGAATGATCTGAATCGTATTCGCGAAGAACTTCACCGGGCGACCGACGAAATTGAAAAGGCAGGGAAGCTTGAGCAGGAACTCGCGGAACTGAATCGACTGGCTCTGGAAGCGCAGCAACTGGCGAATGATTCGCAGAAGTTGCAGGAGCAGCGGAAAGATCAGCAACCGGAAGAAGGTCAGTCAAAGGAAGATCTTCAGAAGCAACACGATGAAAAACAGCAACAACTTCAGCAGGAACAGCAACAGTTAACCGCAGATCTTGGCAGCCTGCTGCAGCGTAAGCAGGAACTACTGCAAGCAGCGCGCGAAGCGCAGCTGGATCGGGCTGCGGAGATTGCTGAACAGACACAGCGGTTGGCTCAGCAGCAGCAGCAACTCGCCGAAGGGGTGAACGAAGAGGCTCGCGACGCGGCGCTCGATGCTCAGGAACTGGCCGCAGAACTCGGTGCAAAGCCGAAGAAATCTGCGAATGACGCGGCTGTAGAACAGACACCGCGTGATCAGCCCGAAACGGAAGTCGGCCAGAAACTGTTGCGTGAGCTGGCGAAAATGGTCGAAGCAGCCCATGAAACGGCGGACGCGGTCAATGCGGATCGCACAGCGGAAAACGGCGCGAAGCAGCAATCACAACAGGCAGCTGAAAAAGCGGATGACGCCCTGCGGCTGGCAATGGCAGGTCAGTTCAGTCGTTCCGCAGAACGCATGCGAAATTCCGCAGATGATTCTGGTGCTGCTGCGGATCAATTAAAAAGCGAAGAACAACAGGACCGAAGGGATCAGCTTGAACAGCAACGCGACGGCTTCAATCGCATGTCCGAAGTCCTCAAGCAACTCCAGGAAAACAATCAGGCGCAGATTGCCGCTCAACGGGAAACGCAACGCGATGTGGCGGAGGCTGCGGCACAGTTGCCGACACCACTGGAAGAACTGGCCGAACGGCTGAATATCCCCGAGCTGGGTTTACAGAATCAGGCACGTCCGGCGCAGGAAGCGGCCCAGGCCGCCCGCGAAGGTGCTCAGTCTGGTGAATCCGCCTCAGGACAACTCGACGAAACGCAATTGCAGCAGGCGAGTCAGGAAGCGCAGGA
>JAYUVA010000245.1:0-5049 GCA_043754375.1 Candidatus Kuenenia sp.
GGACTCATTGCGCCGACGGACACCGCAGCCTGTGAATCGTAAACATCCAGAATCGTAATGTCTTTTCCGTTGTGACAGCCCGGAAGTATACTGCCACCACTGACGATGAGTCCCGGATAATTCGTGCGAGCCAGCGTCATGGCGAACCCGGGGCCGTTCTTGTCGCAGTGGTGCAGCCCGATCATCGCGTCGTAGCAATGCGACGTGATCACACATTCCGCGCTATTGGCGATCAGGTTGCGGGACGGCAGACTGGCATTGCCACCTTCGTGTCCCTGAGTAATGTTGTCGCTGACGCCGGGCGTTCCGAACGCAAATCCCAGCATCCCGGCTTCACGACATCCGACCGCAATTTCCTGAGCAAGGCCGTATGCATGGATGTTGCATGTGTTGCCCTCCAGCAACGGCACGCCGATCCCGACTTGTGGCTTGTTGAAATCCTCCGCCGTCATGCCCACTGCGTAGTAGAACGCTGTGATGCCTTTTTGCCAGCCGTGCGTGAGTTTGTTACTGTTCCAGTTGAGCATAGGAGGAGTTTTCAGCTTTCAGCTTTCAGTTTTCAGTTTTCGAATTGCAGAACCTACTTGATTCTGCGGATACGAATATTCCGATAATGAGCTTCACCTGGTGGACCACCGTGGATCTGCAACGCAATGAGGCCGGACTGTTCAATCGTCTCGTCCGCCTCCGTATAGTCCACGGTCTGGAAATCGTTGATCCAGAGCTGTATGTGTCGGCCTTCGCAGAGGATGCGGTATTTGTTCCATTCTCCGAGCTTCAGGACTTTCGCCAGTTCAACTTTATCGGGTGACGCCATCACCTTATTGCGCCGTGATTCGTCGTAAAGCGCACCCCAGTATTCCTGACCAAGATCTGCCTGGTATCCGATCATCTCGTGATGATCGGGAATACGTTTGCTGCGAAGCTGGACGCCGGCGTTTGTGGCTTCACCGAGCAGGCGAAACTCCAACTGCAGTTCAAAGTCTGCGTACTCTTCCTGTGATGACAGGAAAAAATTGTGTGGAATCTGCTCTTTCAGCTGGCCGCCAATGATCGTCTTTTCTTCGACTCGAAATACCTTTGAGTCCCCGTCCCAGCCCTCCAGGGTTTTTCCATCAAACAGCTTCTGAAAGCCGTCATCGGATTGCTTATTTTCAAACGTCCCTGCCGCGACGAAACAGATGCTCATCAACAAAATGGCGGGCAAAGCGACGAACACTGGCAACGCTCGGACACTTAAAGATCGAAGATTCATCGAAGGCTCCTCGGTTCGGGAAACAATTCACCGCCGGAGTTTATCGAAGCGAGGCAAAAGGCGAAACTGATCACGCGCAGCAGGCCGGAGGCTGCACCCCAATGGCACTCGATTTGATTCTGGACTCACTAACCCGAAGCGTCAGCGAGGGAATTCTCGTTGCAAATAAACAGCCAAAGCGCCTCGCTAACGCTTCGGGTTACAAAGTGAGTGCCATTGCGCTGCACCCTGTGGATCGCCTCTGTGTTTCGAGAATCTGCGAGCCTGCGAGAGTCTGCGAAAATGTTAAACAATGGCAACCTGAATCAGAAAGTCAGGTGACTTTGCTACGCCAACGCCAGCTCGGGAAGTTCGCTGTCGGAATAATCTACGGGATTGATCCATGAGTAATTATCGCCTGGATCTTCAACCTCCAGTTGAGCGACACTGCCTTCGACCGCGACAAGTGTCACGACCAGATTTCCAACTCGAATCGACTCTCCTGGAACAAGATCAATCTGGTGGAGCTGCATGATAAAAAGGCTACCTTTGTAGAAGACAACACGACATTCGATTGTTTTTTTAATCGCCGTGCGTGTGAGGAGACCAGACAAATGAATGTTTGCAATGAAGTATCAGCAGAACGCTGACATGAATCTTCAGTGGATAGACAGTCGCAAACATCCTCAAAGAGAAGTGAGCGTTATACCGCCGTCTTTACAATCCATCAATCTCGATTCAAAACTGATTTCGATGTTCGTGGCAGCTTTTTTTTTAAGAAAGAATTCCTGCGTTTGGCCCTTCTATTTTTTCAGAAAATGGTTCTCGTTTCTCTTTGACAAGGAATGACGTGTGTTTTGTTAAACGCACGGCAATCTGTCGACGCAGGACTATTCCAGTTCTTTCGAATGCCTTTGCAATTTCGCAATCAGTTCCTGGCGAGCGCGAAAAATACGGCTTCGGACTGTGCCTAAAGGGATGTCGATGATCCGGGCGATTTCTTCGTAGGAAAAACCATCGATTTCTTTCAATACCAAGGGCTGCCGGAACTCCTCCGCGATTTCCTGCAACGCCGTCTGGATCATTTGAATTTGCTCCGCTTGCAGCATCGCATATTCCGGAGCGGTGCCTGAATGTGCGTCGGCAGGTTCAAAGCCAGCGACTTCGTGCAGGTGATCGAGCGACCCGGAACTGATCTGCGGGCGTCGAATCCCGCTGTTCGCAACGTTGCGTGCGATCCGGTACAGCCATGAATAAAAACCTGCCTCGCCACGAAATGAACTCAGCTTCGTCCATGCCAGCAGAAAGGCCTGCTGCGCGACGTCCAGCGCATCATCGCGCGAACCGAGTGCAAGTTCCAGACTATGCACCAGTCGATCCTGATATCTCCGCAGCAACTCATCAAACGCACGCGTGTCACCTGACAGCGTGGCGTCGATCAGTTGCAGGTCGGAAGAACTGTTCAAAAGGAATATTCTGCCAGGCGCAGGGGTAAGATGAGTGCTTTGTCAACGTGATATCTTTGGGTTGACGCACGAGCCAGTGTGTTATTGATTGTGGCGTGAGGTCGATCCAGCTGTTCCGGTCAGTTTCCCGCGCCTCGAGAAATAATACATGGCACCGACACCAGAGATCAGCAGTCCGATGCTTATCAGTTGAGAAAACGTGAAGTTCGTGCCCAGGCGGGTGGCTTCGTCGTCACGGAGCGATTCCAGAATGAAGCGGTTGATCGGATAGATGATCCAGCCCAGTGCCAGGACGGCACCGTCAAACGGACGACGGCGAAAGTACCATGCCAGAAGTCCGGCCAGCGCAAAAGCCGCGAAGGAACTGTAAAGCTGCGTGGGATGCAGCGAAATTGTGGAAAGTGGATCTTCCAGGATTTTGCCTTGCGGAGCCAACTTTTCAAACGTCAGGCTGTCAGGCGGAAATCGCACAGCCCAGGGCAGGTCGCAGGCTTTTCCGTAACAGCATCCATACAGAAAACAGCCGATACGACCAAATCCCTCGCCCACAAACATGGATGGACCGATGACATCCAGCATCGCCAAAGGGCTGATGCTCCGCCTCCTGCAGTAGATGAAGACTCCGACAATCCCACCAATCACGCTGCCGTAGAATACGATTCCACCGTCCCACAATGCAAAAGGCGCCAACAACAAATCGATTCCCTGTTTGCCAGCAAAGACCCGGTTCCCGTACTGCATCAGATAAATCATTCTGGCACCGATGAGCCCCGGAATCAGAGTCCACATCATCATGTCCCAAATCACTTCCGGCGGCTGTCCAATCGCACGGACTCGCTGTGCCGCCAGCAATGTGGCGGACGAGAACCCGATAAACATCATCAGCCCGTAACCGAAAACCGGGATGCCTGATTCGACGATCGGCAGTTTGAAAAACCAGACCGCTGCCAGAGTTGCGGGGACGATGAGCCAGAAACCAGCGGACATCGCGGATTCGGCGGCCTTCTTTGACGTCGCATACATCACGCCAAAAGCCACTCCCACGATGGCCACCCACAACAGCATCAACCATGCTGCACCAACATGCAATTCATTACCCACTGTCTGCCATTGCCAGAGATTGTCAAATACAAAACGCAGAAGTACTTTCCGCATGGCGGCAGGATCTCCAGTGGGCTCAATAGTCAAACATGTTCAGGCCTGAAGTCTGTGACGCATCATAGTGGAGTTGCGGGGGTTAGCGGAATCGCAGGATCTGGTTGTCGATCAAACGCGTCGAGCCAACCTGTGCGGCGATCAGGGCGACTGCGGGATTTGAGCGTTCTGTGAGCAATTCCAGCGTCACAGAATCAGCTATCACCGCATACTGCGTCTCGAGTCCGCCCACGGATTTGAGGTGGTCGGCCATTTGCTGAGCAATCTCAGGCGGTGTCAGCGTGGTTTCTTCGGCAAGCGTCTCTGCGAGTTTCAGAGCTTGAAACAGCTGCGACGCCTGTTGCCGTTCAACGACGGACAGGTAGCGATTTCGACTGCTCATCGCCAAGCCGTCTGCTTCTCGAATGATCGGGCAAGTCATGATTTCGACCGGCTGGTTCAGATCCGAAACCATTTGGCGAATGATCAACTGCTGCTGAAAATCCTTCTGGCCAAAGTACGCGCGATCCGGTTCCGTGACATTGAACAGTTTTGCGACGACAGTGGACACGCCGTCGAAATGCCCGGGTCGGTGGGCTCCTTCCAGTACCTGAGCCAAACCTGTGACCCGCACGATGGTCTGCGCTGATTCGCCGTACATGGCAGATACGGATGGGGTGAAAATCAAATCCGCACCGGCTGCGCGACACATTTCCAGATCCGCATCCAGCATGCGCGGGTACCGCGTGAAGTCTTCGTTGGGACCGAATTGAGTCGGATTCACGAAGATCGTGGCAACAACGAAATCGCATTCTTTTCGCGCAATCTCAACCAGACTGAAGTGGCCCTGATGCAACGCACCCATGGTGGGAATGCAGCCGACCGAGCGACCCTGCCTGCGGGCGGCACGTACGATGCGGCGAGTGTCAGTCGGCGATGATTCAACGATCATGCGTAAGAACCCCTAAAAAAACCTCCGTGTCCGCGTTGTGTCGAGAGTGGTCGAGCTGCAAGGAAGAACGACGAGGCGACAAATGTCGTCGAGGAGTGATGACGCCGCAGATCGGCCGCTATCGGCGCAACCCTCCGGGACGCTTGTGTTTGCGTCTCAAGCTGCGTCGTTCGTCATCGACGGGGTGGCCCGTCTCTTCCTCTCTTCTTGCCTGAAACGCAACCACAAACGTCGCGGCTCACGCAGGTTTTGTTAGGGGTTCT
>JAYUVA010000246.1:0-11991 GCA_043754375.1 Candidatus Kuenenia sp.
CCGTGTTGAGTAAGCCCGCATTTCGCTTCTGATCTGACACATCTGAATGGGGCGATGTCAGTCGTTTGACTGCGGCGACTTCCGGGACGTTGGTTTTCGACCGATGACTGTCTTCACGTTCCGCCTCGAACACTTCGCCTGAGTCCTGGCCTTCACTCATTGCCCGAACGATATCGAAAGACCTGGCAGCAGTCGGCACAGTCGCAGCGATGTTGGCTGCAACGGTCGATGTTGGCACCGCATCAGACGATAATCCTGCGATCATATTTCCGGCGGCAACGAAGCGGTGGTTTGCTAACCAATCCGGAGTTTCAATTGTCAGCGACATTGGGAACAGAACCAGCCCCTGAAGCAGTACGGTCCCCCACGCAAGTCGATGCCAGCGAGGACTTATCAGTGGATAAAATCGCGAAAGAAGGGCCACACAACTGCCACTGATCAGCAGCAGCAGAGACGCTCGTACAACAAACGAAAACCATGCAATGTACATCGGTCAGTTCCCCCCTGCTTTTTTGCCGGCTTGAGAGTGATCGTTTTTCGTATCGATTGCCGAAGCATCATGGCGGCGTTCTGCATCACGAATGAGCTTCTTCAGTTCACTGAGCTCATTGCGAGTCAGGCTGGTCCCCTGCACAAGATGCGCGACCAGAGGAACAACGGAACCCTGAGCCACGCGATCCACAAAGTGGTCCAGTTGTCTTTCTCTGACAGCATCAGGCTTTACAAGAGGCGCGTAGTGCGTCGGCTGTTTACCAGCCTTGGATTTCTCGGCCCAGCCTTTCTCAACCAGTCGATTGAGGCGAGTCTGTACCGTCGTATATCCGAGATCACGACCAAGTCGATCATGAACTTCAGACAGCGATAGCGCCCCGTGCTCCCAGAGCACACTGAGAAGCTCCAGCTCTCCACTTGTGGGACTTGACTGCTCGTTCACAACTGTTTCTCCTGCAAACAAAGGCCAGAAGCAAAATCACTGATGCCAGCGCATGATAAACACAGGCATTCCGCTTCCCATTGACTCACCGCATCACCACGATCTTCAATCATGGTCACCCCGAAACACGCCGGCAATCGACAAGTACGACCGCTGTCATAGATTTTACTACACATGTCATAAATGTCAACCGGAAAGTTCAGATATTTGGCGAGCAATGGTCAGCCGCAGTCGAAGTTCGACTGTCCCAGATTTACAAACCGATGAATCGATTGCCATGTGGTTTCCTGATTGCGTGTTTGGCTGGGTCAACGATACGCTGACGCACGAACCCTATCCTAGCGCCGCAAAGCCGAAGTCCGAATCTCAATATCCCAAAGAACGACGGTTGAAAAGATGCACGCAAAATGCGGAGTTGTTGGAAAGAAAGGATCTAAGCTGCTCCGGCATCTGCACGTGAACGCCGGCCAGATTGATCATATCGGCGGCTACACCGACATTCGGCCTTCTTCTTTTTCCTCCCTGCCGACTTGCGCTGATCTGTAGATTCCTCGACCTGCTGGTCAAGGTCACGAGGTCGGGCGTCTTCAAACTGATCGAGCGTCGATTCGGGATTCGCATCACGCCGCGGGCGGCGCGTGTGCTGCCAAAGACATGATTCTTCGAAACCAAAATGCTGTGGCGAATCGACTTCACGTCCAAGCTGCCACTTGCCGCAGATACCTGTGGCATAACCCGCGTTCCTGAACAGGTGCCCAAACGTCGTCTCGGTGCGAACCAGCGTGCCAGAATTCAGATAGTTGCGGATGTTGTAGCGGCCCGTCAGCAGCAGAGCGATCAGAAATGCGTTTATGGTTTTCATGGGGTGTCCTGGAGTTCGTCAATGCCATGGGAGTGTCGCTCTGCTCTATGAGTCTGTCTGAATACCGCCTGGCACCATAAGGGCGATTTTACCGCCGACCATTTGACATCGTTGCTTTTCCTGAACTAGAACTTGTACCATCAATTGCAATTCGATCATGCCTCGAATTGATTTGACCTGGACCAGACGCCGCGTGACGTTTGATCATCAGGCTCCACAGCAGTCTGACTATTGCCGCTCAAAGTTCAACCAGGAATCCTGAACATGAAGAGTTTCTTGAAGTCCCTCGCTTTCATCGTCGCCGTTTGCCTTGCGGTGCCGTGCTTTGCAGCCGATCCGGTGGCACCCGTGCGGATGGGGGCCGGAGCGATGACGTTCGACACGGTGCCAGGCTGGGGACTCGGCGAAGACGGCAAGTCGGTCATTGGTCCGACTCACGGAAGTGTTGTGATCGACAAGACGGGCAATATCTACACGAGCGCCGATATGGGAGTGTTTGTATTTTCGCCGGACGGCAAGTTGATCCGTCGTTTCGTCGGCGACGAGTATACAAGAATCCATGACATGGAAATCCGCGATGAAGCGGAAGGAGAATTTATCTACGGTGCTCGCAACGCCAACGCAGAAGGAATCAAATTCAGCGCGGAAACCGGCGACATTGTGCTGAAGCTGCCGTTCCCCAAAGAATCAAAACTCGATCTGAAGCAATTCAATCCCACGGCGATCACCGTCGCGCCCAACGGCGACATCATTCTGTCCGATGGCTATGCCAGCAACTACATCTTCAAGTTCGACAAAACAGGCAAGTACCTGATGCACTTCGGCAGCAAAGGGAATGACCTGAAGCAATTCAACACGGCCCACGGCATGACTCTGGACACTCGTTACGAGCCGCCTCGGCTGCTGATCTGCGATCGCAATCACGAGCCTAAAGGTCGCCTGTTGCATTACGACCTTGATGGCAACTTCATCGAAGAAGTAATCACCGGCCTGGGAATGCCGACCTCGGTCGCGATCCATGGCGATTTTGTTTCCGTGCCCGACTTGCAGGGACGAGTCGTGATCCTGGACAAGAGCAACAGGATCATCTCCGTCCTTGGCCACAATCCGGATCCGGCGAAAGGTGGCAGCTACAATGTGCCTCAGGAGCAATGGGTCGAAGGTATCTTCAGCGGCACGCACGGATCATATTGGGACAATGACGGAAACCTGTACGTTCAGGACTGGAACGTCTCCGGTCGCCTCATGAAACTGGTACGAGTGAAGTAATGCATGGCAGCCAGATTTTGTTTCCGCCTGGGCAAGCCGGGAGCGGAAAGCAGGCTGACCGCACTAAGCCATACGATAACTTGAGACTCCGCCAGGGCTTCGGTCGAATAAGGTTCGACCAGGAGTCTTTGCCGTCGTGCGCTTCGGCTATGAGAGATACACGACAGGTCGATTTATTTTCCGCAAAAATGAAATTTCCGGGTTGTTGCCAGGCAACGGTTGTGCAGTTCAATTTCGGCAGTGAAAATCAAATGGAGCATCGTCGCACAGGGGGTGAGCATCGCAGATGAATCGTTGCCAGATCAGCTTTTTCCGCCATCCAGATTTATGGTTTTCGGTTCTCGACACAGATCCTGAAGTCACATGACAACCCGAAATCATGCGGGCAGGATTCGCAGTTGTTGAGAAAGATGGATCTAAGCGCACAAGTCATGCGTCGATAGAGGCTGTTTCGGTCGAGGCAGGCGCGTCATGCCTGACGGTCAATGCCAGCAGCTGCATGGTCCCGATAAAAACGACGGTGAATCCGATGTCACCAAGGAATGTACCTCGTGCAAACGGGATGGCATTCACGAAGCACGTCGTCAATCCCGAAAACGTGCGAGCGTACATGTACTGGCCAGGTTCGTACGGCATGTACCACTCGCCAAAGTTGCTGATCAGAAAGAAAGCCGCAGCGGAAAGCAGTCCTGTTCCAAATGCAGCCGGAAGATGCTTTGGCTGAATCCAGCGCCCAAGAGCGAAGGTTGTAATATAGGCCGCGTATACGAACATCCATGAGCTGTACACTCCACCGCCAGACTCGGTCTGGATGACGACATCTGTGAGCACGCGGCATCCCAGCGGAATAAGAATTCCCAGCCATGTGGGCCGCACGACGGCGCCGCAAAGAACGGCGAGGGCTCCGAGAGCGGAGAAGTTCATGTACGGGTTGTCGATCAAACGCAGGCCGACTGCAACCACACTTGCCGCAGCAACCACGATCCAGGATGTTCTGTTCATTGGAATCACTTCATGCCGATGTCGGCATTAAAAATCGAGACATTGTCAATGGGCCGCGCGCCGCAAACGATCGTTTAACGCAACTCCCAGGCCGTGAGCAGGAAATTCATGAGCGATGATAACGTCCAGATCGGATGCGTCGAGAGTTCGCATGGCTGCAAAGAAATTTGCGGCACAAGTTTGGAGATTTCCGTCATCACAAAGGACCTCAATTCTCGCAAATCGGCCGGAAAACGGCTGTTTGCCTGCCGTGAGCAACCCGCAACGCAGTCCCGCGATTGGTTCTGCCGACTGGCCGTGGTGAATCACAATCAGCCGCGCGCCGGGCGCGTAGTGACGACTGAGCATTCCCGGGGACGGTTGAGCCGCATCGTCCCGCGTCGGGTCAGTTCGTGCAATCTCAACCCGGCCGATAAGGCGTTCGATGTCTTCCAGCGGACACCCTCCATGACGCAGCAGCACTGGCTGCTCCGACATCAGTGACAGCACCGTGGACTCAAGTCCAACCGCACACGGACCACCGTCGACAATCCAATTGACGTGACGACCAAGGCCATCGACGACGTGCTTCGCCGTCGTAGGACTGATGCCTCCAAACGGATTGGCACTAGGGGCGGCCACTGGGCAGCCAGCCGATTTCAGGAGTTCGATTGCGACTGGATGCCGCGGAATGCGGATACCGACGCCGGGCAGTCCAGCTGTGACCAGGTCAGGGATGACATCTCGTTTGGGGAGGACGAGTGTTAACGGGCCGGGCCAGAATTCAGTGGCCAACAGACGAGCTGTCTCCGGAAACCGGCTGACAACAGTTTCAACCTGTGAGAGTTCCGCGACATGCACAATCAACGGGTCAAACGTCGGGCGCTGCTTGGCCTCAAAAATTCGCGCGACGGCAAGCGGATTGGTCGCATCGGCTCCCAGTCCGTAAACCGTTTCGGTGGGAAACGCGACAAGCTGCCCTTTGCGGAGTAACTCGGCCGCAGATTGAAGACTGGTTTCACATGCGTTCATGCCTGGGTACTACTTCGCCAGATCGACGCAGATGATCTCTTTGTCGTTCCGGATGTAAGCGTGCCTGTTTGCAAAAGCGGGCATGCTCCAGACAACATCGCGTCCAAACGCTGTGTTGGTTTGATCAATCACTTTGACGCGATCGATTTCGGAATAACCTTCGGGCGTCAGTTTTGCGAGCAGTAATTCACCCAATTCATTGAACAGGATGTATCGATCTTCGAGTCGCACGATGAAAGCCGTATCCGAGCCCGCGGCGCGAGGTCCAACCGGGCCGGGGGTTTCCCACAGACGTTCACCCTCAGGAATTGAGACAGCTCGCAGAACGCCTTTCTGATCCATTCCATACAGAACGTTCCCATCAAGGATAGGCTGCACGTTGACTGGGCAGATGATGTTCTGTTTGTCGCGCCAGACTTCTGTGGCGGCAGGTTTCGCGGGATCCATCTGAATCAGCACGTTCCGATTGCTGTAGCCTGCGACGTACAGATAATCACCGACCATAACAGGCGACATGATGATGGAGCCGCTGGAGGCTTCGTACGGGATCGACCAGTATTCCTTGCCAGTCTCGGGGTCTATCGACGACACGGCATTCGGACGCAGCAGAATCAATTGCCGCACTCCGCCGTGTTTGAAAATCGTGGGCGGTGAATAACCTTGTTCGGGTGATGTCGTGCTCTTCCAGACTTCCTTTCCATCGTGCTTGTTGAATGCGACGATATGGCTTCCTTCGCCGCCGGCAAGACACAAGAGATTGTCGCCGTCGATCAGGGGATGAGCCGCATAACCCCAGAGAGCTGCTTTTGTGCCGTATTCCAGCTTCAGATCGTGCGACCAGATCACTTTGCCATCGGCGCTGTTCAGGCAGACCAGATTGCCTTCGGCACCCAGCGCGTAAACGCGATTGCGCTCGACGTTCGGCGTGCAGCGCGGGCCTGCCGGGTACGAGATCGCATACTTGACGGGATACTCGTGGGTCCACAGGACCTTACCCGTGGCTTCATCCAGACACTGGATGCGTTCCTGTCCCGTAAATTCCTTGCGATCGAAGTTATCGACTTTCACGTCGTCGGTTGTCACATAGTCGGTGATAAAGACTTTGCCGCCGGCAACTGCCGGACCTGCATAACCTCCAGCGATCGGGGTGCGCCACAGCACTTTTGGCCCGCCCTCGGGAAATTTCTCGACAATCCCGCTTTCACGCCAGACATTGTCGCGATTTGGTCCCATCCATTGCGGCCAGTCGTCTGCTGAGGCAACTGAAACTGTTGTCAAAGCGAATCCGGCGATCATCGCCCAGCGCTGCGCGGTCATTTCCCGTCTCCATATTCGTTCACGGTGCAGTATGTATCCGGCCCAATGCCGGGAACTCCGTATATTCTGCGCGATCGTTCAGCGGTTGGGGAGGGTCAGGATGGCAGGTTTCACATATCCTGCATTGAAAATCGAAATCGGTCACCGGAGAGAATCAGCGTCGAAGGGTCTGGCGACTTAGATGGCCTGACGCGCTGAGTTGAATTCGGCGGCAGCATCGCTCCAAAACACACTCGACTCAGAGAGTCAAGTTACGAAACATCCAATTTCGACAACGACTTATGAACGCTCAGGTCCCATCGCAATTCAACTCGCCGACCGCGCGGCCTCTGTGGTTGGCAGATTTGACGCTGTTGCTGGTGGCGATCATCTGGGGAGTGAACATTCCCGTAATGAAAGTGGCGTTGCACAAAATTGATGCCTACGCCTTCAATGCGATTCGGCTGATGGTTTCGTCAGGCGTGCTGATCTATTTTGCGCGACGGGAATTTCTGAACGGCATCCGGCCGGCCGGCACGTTGTCGAAACGCGACGTCTGCATCTACGCAACCATGGTTTCCATGGCCTACCAGTTGCTGTTTCTGCTGGCGATTTCTCACGCGACGTCGGCCGATGTGGCGCTGATCATGGCGACCGTCCCAATGTGGACCGCAATTGGTGCGAGGTTTTTTCTGAAAGAAATTTTGCCGCTGATGGCGTGGGTCGGACTGATCATTGCGTTTTCCGGGACCATGATCGTGACTCTGCATAAAGTCCCGCCGCCGTCGATTGACCGCACGGTCACAATTCACGCCGTTGGCACAGAAGCAGAACCGCTTGCAAACGAAGCCTCGCGACGACTGCCTGGAAATCTATTCGCGCTGTCGGCCGCACTGGCATGGGCGGGAGGCACGGTCTTTAGTCGCCCGTTACTGGGGAAAATCTCCCCAATTCAATTGTCTGCATGTTCCGCCACGCTGGGTTTGCCCTTTCACATCATCATCGCCCTGGTGATCGGCGGGGACTCCGTACCGGACAGCACCGCAGCGATGAAGGACGTTTCGCTGGTCACATGCACCCTGTATTCGGGAATTCTGTCGACGGGGCTGGCGCTGGCGATGTGGAGCTACGGTGTGAAACATGCCGGAGCGGCTCAGGCGGCCATGATCCAGAATCTGACACCGATTGTGGCGATGGCAGCGGCATGGGTGTGGCTTGGAGAAACAATCAACTCGGCTCAAGCCCTGGGGGGCGGCATGATCATCGGCGGCCTGTTTATCATGCACAGGAGCCGCCGTGCGGGTTCCAGTCGCAACACCTGAAGTGTTTGTTTCGGTTGGAAAAGACGGCTGCTTGTTTCCGGTCCCGGTGAATAGGGTTTTCCTGAAGACCTTGCTGAGAAGTCGCCGAATCCGGAATAAGTCAACTCATTGAAGCATTTCTGGCTGAAGAATGACCTTGATGCGCGCAGCGCGTGGAAATGTGTGCTGCGTAATGGTGGTGATGAATGTGACACCTGTGTGGCTCGTCAGCAACCGGGGTCAGATCGACACAACTGGCTCAACTCAGTGCTTGTTCGCAACAAAGATCTTGCATCTGCGGGGTACCGTTTTAGAATTTGACTGATGCGTCAAACTGCGCAGGATATTGTCCCTTCAGCGTTTTCGTCGAATCTCGTGGATCAACGACGACTGCTGATCCTGGCAATAACCCGCTGCTGGCTGCTGGCACAACCTCTTTTCGCACGGATGTCCCCCTTCTGGGAGTATTGGAACACATGGCAAAGAAATATCTCAGCCTTGAAGAAGCAGCCGGCCTGCTGGACATGACGACCGAGCAATTGATGAAGATCCGCGAGCAGGGCGAGATTCGCGGATTCGCAGATCGCGGCAGCTGGAAGTTTCGCGAGCAGGATATCGATGAATTTCAGCGAAGTCGGCAGGCGGATTCGTCGCCCGACTTTCCAATCATCACTGGCGATTCGTCATCGTCAGTCCTGGAAGAACCAGATGCTGCCGATGTGTCATCATCAGACAGCGACGTGCGATTGTTCTTCGATCAATCATTGTTCGACGACACGGACGCAAAGGGTCTGGCCAATTCAGGCAGCGACGTGCGCCTGGCAGGCGACAGTGGGCCAAATCTGGAGGAAACAGAAACTGAAGACGAACTGGACCTGAGTGGTTGGGGAAGTGATCCGAAAATCTCGGATTCAGACAGTGACGTGAAACTGGTTGGTGCCGGGACTCAGCCGGACGTCGATCTGGGTGCTACGATTCAGATGGCAGACGATTCCGACAGCGATGTTGTGATGGTGAGGGACACAGACCGCGAAGTCAGCCTGTCTGCAGATTCCGAATTTAAGATTTCTGATTCCGACAGCGACGTACGCCTGTCGGGTGAAGACGATGACAGCGATGTGCAGCTTGCCGACGACGATGTAGCCGTCGATGAAGACGATCTGGCCGCAACCGGACTCTTTGATGGCATCGATTCTGACAGCGATGTCAAACTGATGGGCAGCGAAGATCTGCTGCTGCCCGACGAAGACAGCGACAGCGACGTGAAGCTGAGCGCAGACCTGGATCGCACAGACAGCGATATCCGGCTTGCGGAACCTTCCCCGGCTCCAACCGCCAGGTTGTCATCTGCCCCGTCCGCAAAGCCCTCACCCGCTCCAACGGCAAAACCAAACCGGCTTCAGTTTCCGCCCGATGACAGCGACTTGAAGCTGATCAACAAGGGTTCCGGCGTCAGAAAAGACAAGCCTGACAGCGGCATCTCACTGGAGGTGCGTGGCAGCGGGCTTGGGCTGGAAGCTGATGAAAGCGGCATTTCGCTGGAAATGGACAGCGGCATCAGTCTGGAAGCTGACGACAGCGGCATCAGTCTGGAAAGCTACGACAGCGGCATCAGTCTGGAAAGCTACGACAGCGGAACCAGCCTGCGGGATGACAGCGGGCTCACACTGGAAGCCGGAGACAGTGGCATTTCGCTGGATCTGGATGACGACAGCGGGATTTCAATGCAACCCGACGATATGGGTCGGACGATGCCGATGCAGGCGATCCCGGGTGCCAAAGCCGCACTGTCCGATTCGACGACGATGACTACACAATTTGAAATCCCAAAAGCCGCCAGTAGCCATGACAGTGAGTTTGAACTGGCTGGTCTCGACGACGAGGATGATGAAGTCGGCTCGAATACCGGCGTGCTGACATTTGAAGATGACGAAGACCTTGATTCCTCACGGACCGTCGCAGTTCCCGCATTGTCCGGCGCTGCGGTCAAGGGTGAAGTTGCTGAAGAAGAGTCTGAGGACGAAGAAAGTTCGTACGACGACGGTGAAGAAGAATTCGAAGATGACGGAGACCTTGATGTTCACGACTCCGAGGAATTCGACGACGATAACTTCGAATCCGGCCAAAGTCAGGTTGAGGGATTTCCGGTTCCAATGCGTGTCGGAAGAGCCGACGTGGACTGGAGCATTGGCACCAAAATCATGATCGGGATTTCCACATTGGTCTCCGTGATGTGTGCGGTGGTCGGCATCGAACTTGTCCGCACGATGTGGCTGTGGACTCAACCGTCCAGTGACGCGCCGGTGTCCAGTATTCTGCAAATGATTGGCGGTGCATTTTAGAATCGACGCGGACAGGACCAGCGGCCTGCGAGAGCTTGCCTCTAATGGCATTTTGGTCAGGATTGTCGTCTTTCGCTCCGCGAAAGAAACGCGGCTCTTGCAGAGCAAAAGGCAACATTCGACGGCGTCCGGATGTCAACCAAGTGCCGTTGATCGCTGGCCGCCCGGCGAACGATCTCAACGGTGACCGTGCCCAGTCTGCGTGTCAATGAAAAAGGATGGCCTGCTCTGACGAGCCGACCATCCCCTTTTTTGATCACGAATATTCCAGAATCAATCCGAAATATTGTCACGGTAAATCGCAAAAGTTGGGACTAGTAACGGTCGCGTCCACCGCCACCGCTACCTCCACGACTGCCGCCGCCACCGCCGCCGTAGCCACCACCTCCGCCACTACCACCACGGCCACCGCCGCCGCTACCACCACGGCCGCCACCACCGCCACCACCACCGCCGCCGTATCCGCCGCCGCCACCACCGCCACCGCCACCGCTTTCACGAGGACGTGCTTCGTTGACGACAATCTGGCGTCCGTCAAGATCAGAACCGTTCAGAGCACGAATGGCTTCATCACCACCGGTCTCCATCTCCACAAAACCGAATCCCTTGGATCGGCCTGTTTCGCGGTCACTGACAACCTTGGCTGAAGTCACAACGCCGTACTGAGCGAAAGCCTGCTCGAGGCCCTCAGACGTAGTGCCCCACGCGAGGCTACCCACAAAAATGTTCTTACTCATCACAAAACCCTTGAGCTATACAGCTAACAAAACACCAGATCGTTGCCACAACGGCAACCGTTTGAACACAAATTTAGAAGCCTGACTGATCAAAAACATCAGAGGCCTGTCACAAAGGTGTATGCTGCGCAGGAGAACTCAAGAGCGGACGAGACTGAAAGTACGCGACTGTCTTCGAGATTACTGATGGCCACACCCACCGAGTCAGTCGGATTCAAAAATATGATTCCGACCCGCCTCAGGCAGATGTCACATTACCTTCCATCTAAAAGAATAGCAACACCAACTTCAACCCACAATCCCCAAGCCCATGTTCCGCAAACTTCGCGGAATCCTGACGAGCCCGGAAGTGTGGTACTTCGGCAGTTTTCGCGCGTGGAGTACGGCGGCCGACGGCGTCGCGTGGTCAGACCATTCTGCCGTTCATGGGAAATTGCCTCAGGAGACGATTGAAACAATGAACAACGGCCGCCGTAACAGTTCCTACCGCCCGCTGCCTGGCCCTGAGGGTCGTTTTGTCTTCGCTGCTTTTAAGTCAAAGTTGTCGCCGCCGACAACTTCTGCAAGTGCCTGCAGAAATTCCGGTCCGATGTTGACTTTGCATTCGTTGCCGGTCGTCAGAATGTATCGCAGTCGCGAGACCGACGAACCTTCAGATTGTTCGTCGGAATCTCCGAGCCCATTGCTGTCAGCATCCCCATTTCCGCTCATTGTCGTGCTACTGCGAACGCTCTCTGCAAACGAATCGACAATCAGGATTACTTCTGTCGAGCCCGGAAAACGCGACACGACATTCCGTACACGCTGAATGTCTTCTCTTGAATGCAGACCTTTTTCAAACTTGATCGCGACCTGAGCCGTAAACTCCTTATCGGCCTGATCGAGCGTATAAATCCGATTCACCACGAGGTTCGGTTCGCGGCTGCGTCGATCGACTTTCCCGGCGACGATGATCACGTTTTCTGTCCGGATCAATTCTTCATACCGTGCATAGTCTTCAGGCCATGCGATGCACCGCATGATGCCGGACGAATCTTCCAGATCGAAGTTCGCATATCGATTGTGTCCGTTGCGGCTGCTCTTCTTCGCCGTCGCAAGCTTGATCGACGAAATCATGCCGCCGACTGTCACCTGCACGCCGTCTTCCATCTCCGCCAGCTCAGAATTGTGATTCGCCGCATACCGTTCTATCCGCCGGGCATGCTGCGTCAACGGATGCGACGTCAGATAGAATCCG
>JAYUVA010000247.1:0-3905 GCA_043754375.1 Candidatus Kuenenia sp.
CCATCGGCAAGATCTTCGTTGATCCGGTCCAATTCCGCAGCGGCTTTGGCGATGCGGTCACCGCCGGATTGATAAAACCCTGGGGCGGCCATTTCCACATGCAATTGCTTCTGGCGTTTCTCCAGCGAGGCAATTCGTTCCGGAAGTTCATCCAGTTCTCGCTGTTCCTTGAAACTGAGTTTTTTTAATTTCACGCTGACGGCCGTTGAGCCGGAAGATGAACCTGCATTCGACGAAACGCTTGTCATCGGCTTCAAAAGCGCAGCGGCCTCACGAGCGATCGCGACACGCTGATCTCTTGTTCTGAGCCAGTCATCGTAACCGCCGTCGTATTCACCGATCTGGCCGTTACCTTCAAACACGATCGTGCTGGACACGACGTTGTTGAGGAATGCTCGATCGTGGCTCACCAGCAGCACCGTGCCGCTGAAAGTCGGCAACATTTCTTCAAGGAGTTCGAGGGTTTCAGCGTCGAGGTCGTTGGTTGGTTCGTCAAGCACCAGGATGTTTGCAGGCTTTGACATCATCTTGGCCAGCAGAAGCCGATTTCGTTCACCTCCGCTCAGAAATTTCACCAGCGTGTGAGCGCGTTCCGGAGAAAATAAGAAGTCCTGCAGAAAGCCCATGATGTGCCGTTTCTGATCGTTAATCATCAGAAAGTCGGTACCATCGCTGATGTTTTCACGAGCGGACTTGTCCTCTTCCAGCTGATTTCGCAGCTGATCAAAATAGCCGACCGCCAGATTTGTCCCTTGGCGTACTTTGCCCCTGGTCGGCACCAGCTGTCCCAGCAGGATTCGTAACAGCGTCGATTTTCCAGCACCGTTGGGGCCAATGATGCCGATGCGATCATTGCGAAACACGGTTGTCGTGAAGTCGCGGATGACGGGCTCTCCGCCGTCAAAGGAATGCGTGACATTTTCAAGTCGCGCGACAATCTGTCCGGAACGTTCCGCTTCCTGCAGAAACATTTTTGCGTTGCCTACTTTCTGACGTCGCTGACGGCGTTCTTCGCGCATGTCCTTCAGTGCGCGGACACGGCCTTCGTTGCGACATCGGCGGGCTTTGACGCCTTGTCGAATCCAGCGTTCTTCTTCGGCCAGCTTCTTGTCGAACTGAGCCTGCTCGACAGATTCTGCGGCGAGCAACTGATCGCGGCGAATCAGAAATGTCTGATAGTCGCAGGTCCAGTCGAACAAACGTCCTCGATCGACTTCGACAATCCGGTCGGCAATGTCCTGCAGAAAGACACGGTCGTGCGTGACAAAGATAAGCGTGCCACTGAAGCGTTTCAGAAATCCCTGAAGCCAGACGATTGATGTGATGTCAAGATGGTTGGTTGGTTCGTCGAGCAGCAGCACATCAGGTTCACGAATCATGGCGGCGGCGAGGAGAACACGACGCTTCATCCCGGCGGAAAGGGAGGAATACTTCATATCGGCGGGAAGCTGCATTTCTTCCAGCAGCGCGTCGAGTCTGTCGGCAGCCGACCATTCGTCTGCGTCCGCGATCGCGTGGCTGGCATCTTCGTACGCCTTGAGTTCTTTTCCCGTCAGTTCAAGGCCCTCGTGCAACTTGTGGCCCAGGTTGCGATAGTCGCTGACCGCACCACAAAGGGGCCCAAATCCTTCTGCCGCCATTTCAAACGCTGTTTTGTCGCCGCCCGAGGGGACTTCCTGATCCAGACGTGCGACGACCGCTTCGGATTGCAGATCAACGGAACCGTCGTCGGGTTTGAGAAGCCCCGCAATGAGCTTCATCAGGGTCGATTTTCCAGCCCCGTTGCGACCGACAAGGCCAATTCGTTCACCCCGTTCAATATGCAGCGTGATGCCGTCGAGCAGGTTGGGCCTGGAATACGTAAACGTCAAATTGTTCAGACTGAGCAGTGCCATAAGCGGCACTGTAACCGAAGCACGGCACCACGCGAACGGCTGTCGGCCGAATTATCACAGACGGAACAACTGAATGGTGTGGCGACTGCCGTTGCCCTTTGTTAGATTGTGGTTAAACGGTCGAGACATCCACAGTTTCCATGAAAGCATCGCTTCGATGAACGAACGTGAAAAAGGAGCCCAGGATTGGTACAAGAAAGGCACTGAGGCCATGAACCACAAGAACTGGGATTACGCGATCAAGGCCTTCGGTATGTGCGTCGTGCTGACGCCTGAGATGCTGCTTTACCGTCAGTCCAAACATGGCTGCATTCGTAAGAGCTTCAACGACAACGGCTCCGGGGCGAAGATGGCCGGAATGCGGCTGATGGGTATCCGTGGTCGGATTAAAAAATGTCGGATGCAGAAGGACTGGAAAGGCGTTGAAACGGCTGTCGAAGAAGGACTACTGCTCAATCCATGGGACGCCCAGCTGATGTTTGACCTCGGCGACGCCTGCGAAAATCAGCAAAGCCTCACAGTCGCACGGTATGCGCTGGAACGTGCGGTGGAATACGACAAAAACAACGTCGAATACAATCGACGTCTCGGACATTTGCTGATCGAACGTCGTGATTATAAACCCGCGCGGGCCTGCTTTGAACGCATTTATAAGCTCGATTCCAATGATGGCGATGCACGCAGCATGATGAGTCGCATTGATGCGGAAGCGACGATGGATCGTGGTGGCTATGACAATGCGGAAAACACACGAGATGTGAAAGTGGAACAGCCAGTCGCTCCAGTGAACGCCTATGAAGCGGATCGCCAGGCTCGCAAGGGAGCACCCAAAGCGGCCGATGCTCCTGGAGAATCCGACGAAGCTGATTTGCTGCACGCGATTCGAAAAGATCCGCAGAATCTGAACCTGTATCTCAAGCTGGCCGACCTGTACATCAAAGATCGACAGTTGGGAAAGGCTCAGGATCAGTACAACAAGGCTCTGGAAGTTTCCAATGGCAACGCAGATATTCGCGAAAAGTTGCATGAAGTGCAATTGATGATGCTCCGCAATGACGTCAGTGAAGCGGCGGAACGCGCACGCAATAATCCTGGGAAAGAACGCTTGATCGAAAAAGCAAAAACATTGAAGGAAGAACTGCTCGCGAAGGAAATTGAATTCCTGACTCACAGCGTAGATCTGCATCCGAACGACATGCGAAAAAAATATGACTTGGCTAAGCGAATGATGATTGTCAAGGATACCGCCAAGGCTATTCCGTTATTGCAACGGGCTGTGTCTGACATGCGTATCCAGGTCGAATCGCTGGTGCTGTTGGGTGAGTGTTTCGTCAAGGACGGAAAACTGGATCTCGGACGGCGACAGTTTGAAAAAGCCCTGGACGGCTTGAGTGCCGCCGACAAACCAGATCCCTTTAAGGCGGCGCATTATTACCTGGGGCGCATTTGCGAAAAGGCGAAGAAACGAGATCAGGCCGAACATCATTACGGCGAGATTCTGGCGGTCGATTACGAGTACAAGGATGTCCTGAAACGTCTCGAAGGACTGGGCGGCGATGAAGGTGGCATCGGTGAGTAAGCATGAATCCAACAATGTGACAGTGCGGGCTTCACCCGCAACCCAGATTAGCCATCACGCTCCGCCGTGATGAGCATTTGTCAATCAACATTCATCAACCAGGACAGAGTTCCACGATCTGCCCCTGCATGGGCTGAAGGACAGTCAGCGCGGGGCGCTATTCATGTGGCCCAGTTCAAGGCTCTTCACGGCGGAGCGTGACGGCGACTTTGCGATTGGTCCGTCACCGAGGCCGAACCATTGTGAGGAAGAAGTTTAACGTTCCAAACGTTTGTCACTTTGGGAGGCGGGCAAAGCCCGCGCCCAGGAGTCTGTCCCGATACACCAAATTTGTGAGCCGCAAGGCGCTAGCGGTCTGTTGATTGAGTATGCACAGCCAGCAAATTTGTTTAACCCTGAGCCGCAGGCGACGGTTTCCGGTGACGCCGTCG
>JAYUVA010000248.1:0-6629 GCA_043754375.1 Candidatus Kuenenia sp.
CCGGCGGCTTTATCGGCAGTCCCGACCCGGCAGCGGATGGTGTCGATAAAAATCCGGAAACCGCAAGCTACCAACCTTCCGGGGGCTGGACCGTCATTCGACACCGTGGCGGGCTGCTGGTGAGATCGGCTGGAATGACCATCCTGCTGTCAATTACAGCGATGCCGATCGCGGTGTTTATTGGCCTGTTGATCGCGTTGGCTCGCTTGTACGGACCGTGGTATCTGGGAAAACCAGCTGCCGTCTATGTTGAGATCGTACGAGGCACTCCGCTGGTGCTTCAGTTGTACCTGATCTATTTTCTGGTGCCGAAGCTGTTGGACATCATTTTCCCCGGCATGGGACTGACAATCAATGCGTTCGCGGCCGCGATGATGGGACTGGCGATCAACTATTCGGCGTACGAAGCCGAAATCTATCGCGGTGGCATTCAGTCGATTCCGCGCGGCCAGATGGAAGCGGCCATCTCGCTCGGCATGTCTCGCGGCCTCGCCCTGCGTCGCATCATCATTCCGCAGGCGACTCGAATTGTGTTGCCGCCCATGACCAACGACTTCATCGCGCTGTTCAAAGACACGGCGGTGTGTTCGGTGATTACGGTTGTGGAACTTTCAAAGCAGTATTATATCCAGGCCCGCAGTGCCGGTGCGATCGTGGAACTTGGACTGCTGACGGCGCTGCTTTATCTGGCGATGAGTTATCCGCTGTCCCTGATGACGAATCGTCTGGAGAAGAATCTGAATCAGGAGCGGCGAGGATGATCGAGCTGACCAATATCGTCAAACGCTACCAGCAGCATGAAGTTCTGCGCGGTGTCAGCCTGAAGGTTGCGGATGGCGAAGTCTGCGTGCTGCTGGGACCATCGGGAGGCGGCAAGAGTACCCTGCTGCGGACAATCAATGGGCTGGAGTCATTTGATTCCGGGTCGATTCGCGTGAACGATATTGTGCTCAACGCTGCTGCCGGGCCGGAACGTATCGCAGCCCTGCTGCAGATCCGGATGCGCGTGGGTATGGTGTTTCAGCAGTTCAACCTGTTTCCACACCGTACGGTGCTGGAAAATGTCACAGAGGCACCGATCCACGTGTTGAAACAGACTCGCGAAGCCGCCGTGCAGAATGCTCGTCGCATTCTGGCGCGCGTGGGCATGGCTGACAAAGAAAACGCCCGCCCCGGTTCATTGTCCGGAGGCCAGCAGCAACGTGTCGCGATCGCCCGAACACTGGCCATGAATCCTGAGGCGATTCTGTTCGACGAGCCCACCAGCGCTCTTGACCCTCGCACGACCGCCGAAGTCATCAGCGTGATGACCGATCTTGCGGCGAGCGGTCAGCGGATGATCGTGGTGACTCACGCGATGTCCTTCGCCCGCACCGTCGCACATCAGGTCCACATCCTGCACGCCGGCCGCATCGCCGAATCCGGTCCGCCGAAACAGATCTTCGAAGACCCTCAGGAGGCGATCACGCGGGAATTTCTGTCAGAGGCCGCACGGGCGTGATGGCGAGCGGCACGCGTCAGCTTGCCGGTACTCAGCGAATCCCGGCGGCGAAAAGGTCCGAGAATCGAATTCGGCAGGCATGCCGACACCGCATCACTCAAGAGTGACAGAAGACCCTGCGCGGGCTTCGCCCGCCACCCATCGTCGAAGTCGGGTTACAAAAACTGCGTTGTCATCTACGCAGGAACACTTTCGGCATAAAAATTGATGGCAGAAATATGAATCGCTGAATGTCCTCGAGTTGTGGTCTTGATTGTGACGCGCGGGACGTTGATAATCCTCACAATTCGATCCGAGAAAACTCTTGCTGCGATTTGGAGTCCATCGAATGCGGTCAATTGAAGAACGTGTTGCGAAACTCGAAGAAATGGTGTTCGGCTCGCTTGAAGGCTCAGTCAAGCGGGACGATTGGCTGAAAAGTGTGGGGACCGTCACCGACGACGCGATGTCCGGGGAAATCATCGACGGCGCATTGCGTAGGCGTGAAGAAGAACGTGCGCGAGCTAGGCATGAAAGCGGGCTTGATTCCTTATGATCATTCTGGATACCGATCATATATCGGTCCTGCAGCGTCCTTCGCCAGCGGCCACGGCACTCCGACAACGGCTGGCGGCGAGCCTTTCCGATCTGTACACGACAGCTATTACGCTTGAAGAACAATCGAAAAGTTGGATCAGCCTGCTTGGACGACTTTCATCTGATGTTTCGTCGCAAGTCGCCTGCTACGACCGGATGGTTGAGATGTTTGCCTTTTTTGCTCATTGGCGAGTATTGACTTTTTCTGCTGCTGCGGCCGTTGAATTCATCCGGCTTCGACAGCAGCGAGTTCGAATCGGCAGTTGTGATCTGAAGATAGCTGCGATTGCTATTGTCGAAGACGCTACGCTGCTGACGGCCAACACTCAGGACTATGAGCGAGTGCCTAATCTGCAATTCGAGAACTGGCTCGATGGGTGAACATAAATCGACACGAATTGGAATGCTCATCATCGTGTTTATTCGTGTCGATTCGTGGTTCAAACATCCAGCACTTAGAAGACTGTAGAGTCAGGAAATCCTGATATGCGCCTATCTCTCGACAGCCGGACGCTGTCTGGCGATGTCTCGGACAAGAATGTCCAGGGTACAGAAATCGTTGCGTTGCGCCACGGACGCCTATTTCCCGAGCGGCACGGCCAGTTGCAGTTCATCGAGACCCCCGCGATCTTCGAAGGGACGCACGCTGAAGTACCAGCCGGACCAGTCCTTGAGGGCTTTCTCCCGCCACGGAGTCGCCAGCCGCAGTCGTTCTTCCGGAGATGCGTTTTTAACCTGATCTTCCGTGCCGAGCGATGCAAACGGAGCCAGCGTCTCGCCGAATCCCTGTGGTCTTCGCGCGATGAATCTCAAAGCCTGAATCGCTTCGATATTCACATCCACGCTGTTATCGCGGATTCCATCGAGCATCAATGGAACCAGTTTGAAATCCGCCGTGCGACCCAATGCCCAGACTGCCGCGCTCCGGACTTTGTCATTGGGGTGTTTCATCAGACTTTTCAACTGATCTTCCTGGCCGACCAGCTTTTCGGGATCATCGATCGAAAGCACGCTTCGCACGATCTCATCCGCGACTTCGACCGGCGTTTCGTCAAGCTTATCGAAGTCCATGTTGGCGATATCCGCAATCAGCCGATCCAGTTCCGTGGGTTCTTTCTTTTTCTTATCACCAAACGGATTGCCGCGATCTGCCAACTGCTGCCCAAGTCCGTACATTTTCTTCAGAATCTGATCGGTGGATTTCATGTAATACAGCAGTGCGAAGCAGGTGCCGACAACCGGGCCGGTGTGCGTATTGAAACTACCATCCTGGGCCTGAAGAGTCAGCAGTCCATCGCCGTAAACGATGAACCAATCTTCGCCGTTGATCTTTCCCAGATCGCCCACGGCAGCGGCTCGTTCCAGGCAGTAGTAATAATAGAGATTGTGTTCGACACGACTGACAGGCTGAAAGTTGGCGAGATTCCAGCCAAACGCCCGGTCAACGCGCGCATCCAGCGCACCCACGCTGTTCTGTGGCTTATAGTCAGGGAAGGCTGGCCCAATCTGCGCAGCATCAGCCAATGGATCAATTTTTGTGAGCCCGCCCGGCAACAGGTCTTCGTCCTTTTTTTCCGGCCTGGGCGGATTTCGCAGTCCGTGCAGCAGCAGTCGGCAAATACCCAGTGCACCACCTGCCGCCATTGTCATGTTATGTGTGGAGGCACCTGCGCCTGGTCCGAGGGTTGTTCCGGGACGATACCCCCAGCCGCCATCGGAATTACCTTTCTTCATCAGGAAGTCGGCTGCCCGGTCGAGCGAAGTCGGATTGATATTGGCACCACCACGCTGGCAGGCCCAGAGTGCGAGAACGCCGTATTGCGACATACTCACATCGCCCGGCTGCTGCGGTCCGTCACTCCATGAACCGTCGGCGCGCTGCGCAGCCTGAACGTAATTGGCGATCGCCTGCAGATGCGGTAGGTACAGGTCCTTTGTATCAAGGTCCGTCAACAGCATCGCATCCACGCCGGATCCGTAGATATGATCGTACGCTGACATCGGCTGATACTGACCGCCACCACTCCGCCCGACTGCAGCCGCGATGGCTTCTGCCACAAACGGGTCACTCTTCGGCACACCACATTTGAGCATGGCGTAGGCGGCCAGAACCTGATGCCCGGCGTGCTGCTCGGACTTTTCCACAGCTCCATGCAGGTACGCCAGACCTTTATCGACCGCAGCGTCAAATCGCGGAACCTTTGTGCTTTGCCGGGGCCCGTCAAACGCTTCCGCTGGGGCGACGAGCAGGAGCATGAAAGCTGCGAACAGTAATAGATGTCGCATTGAATGCTCCGGAGAATGCCCGCTGCAAAAAGACGAAAAGGGACAAAATCGATAGTAGCGAAGGTTCGGTTCAGTGTCAAAGTGTGTATCGCGGTTTATGCTTGCGATGTCCCAAACAAGCGGCTCGTTGGAAGGTTCGGCAAAATGGCGTCTCAGAACTCGATCCTTGTCACTGGCGGAGCGGGATTTCTTGGTTCGCACCTGACTCGGAGTCTCCTGAAGGATCCTCGCTTTGACGGCCTGCAGGTCGTCGTCCTCGACGATCTTTCCGGCGGTTTTTTCGAAAACATATCGGTCTCCGGGCGAGTTCGTTTCGTGGAAGGCAGCGTCACTGACCACGAATTCATCGAAGGGCTGTTTCAGGAACACTCATTTCGCTACGTGTTTCATTTGGCGGCTTATGCTGCCGAGGGGCTCAGCCATTTCATCCGCCGATTCAACTACATGAATAATCTGATCGGCAGTGTGAATGTGGTCAACGCTTCGGTGCGTCATTCTGTGCAGCATTTTGTGTTCACCAGTTCAATCGCCGTTTATGGCAGCGGGCAGGTTCCGATGCTGGAATCCACTCAGCCTCTGCCTGAAGATCCGTATGGCATTTCCAAGTTTGCTGTGGAGCTGGATCTGAGAGCCGCCCACGAACAGTTTGGTCTGAACTTCACCATCTTCCGTCCGCACAACGTTTATGGGGAATATCAAAACATCGGTGACAAGTATCGCAATGTTGTGGGCATTTTCATGAATCGCATCATGCAGGGACTGCCGCTCCCGATTTTTGGTGACGGATTGCAGCAGCGAGCTTTCTCGTACGTCGGCGACATCATGCCGCCGATGATCTCTGCGCCCTTTCTGGCGGAAGCCAATTGCGAAGTCTTTAATGTCGGCGCAACGACACCCACGACGGTGCTGGACCTTGCGACGTCCGTTTGCCGCGAGTTTCAGGTTGAGCCGAACATCCTGTTTCTTGCCGCTCGCAACGAAGTCAAAGTCGCCTGGGCCGACCATACGAAGTGTGTTCAGGTCTTCGGTCAGAGCCCGGCAACATCAATGACTGACGGGCTGCATCGCATGGCGACGTGGGCACGAACAGTTGGTGCCCGTTCCAGCGTTCACTTTGAACACGTCGAAATCACCGACGGACTGCCTGCCGGATGGGGCCGCTCCACCGGCAAGGCTGGCTAGTTTGACGATGTAAAGTAGGGTGTGTGCAGCGGAGCGCAACACACCACTGAGGATCCGCCGACAACCATGGTGCGTTGCGCTTCGCTTCCCCCACCCTACAAGAATCGCTGAATCACAAACTGGCCAGCCGTGGGTCACCGGGCGAATGAACAGCTCACCCCATGATGCCCAGCAGCGCATCACGCAGAACTGGATAATTCGCCTGAATTGAGTATTTCTGCTCGACCGTTTTCCGACCGCGTTGTCCCATCGGTTGGCGGATCTCCGGATGTGTGGTTAACAGTCGCAGAGCTGTCAGCCACTCCTCCGTCGTCTGCGCCGCCATACCATTCTGATTGTTGTCCAGGATCTCCGAGTTCACGCCCACGGGAGCGGCGATCCCCGGTACCCCTACCGCGAGGTATTGAATCAGCTTGAGCCCGCATTTGTAGATATCCCATTCCTGATTTGGAAAAAGGGGCATCAGGCCGATGTCGAACTGCTGAAGCTGCGCTGCTTCACGTTGCGGTTGCCACGGTTCATGAATCACTTTCACTCCCGAAAGATCAATCTCACCGAGAGCCGAAATGTCCGGGACGACTATTCGCAGTTCGAACGGTATTTCCTGAGCAAGAGTCCGAAGTGCATCTGCGGCAACCGTGAGATACTTCAGATTGCCTGCCGTTCCCATCCATCCGACGACTGGCAGTGAACCACGTTCCGGCGAAAGCCGGTTCACCGGTTGATAACTTCGGGCGGTATAGTCCTTCAGATCAACGCACGTCGGGACATGACAGATCTTCGAATTCAGTGGTCGGATTTTCTCCTCCAGAAACCGATTTCCGCAGACGACCATGTCCGCGAGCTTCATCAGTTCGGCAAACTTGTCAGGATAGCGAAGGAACACCGCGTCATCCAGATCGATCACAAGTCGATGACAGGATTCCTTGAATCGTCGTTCCATGTGAATCGACGTGTTGTCGAAGATCTCACGGTCAATGAATACCACGTCGAAGCGCTGCAGCTTTGTCCGCAGCCAGTGCCACCAGCGGACGCTGCGTTTCAGCAGTTGGCTGGGGCGAAAACCCATCCATGGAAAGTAGTC
>JAYUVA010000249.1:0-16702 GCA_043754375.1 Candidatus Kuenenia sp.
AAAGACATCCAGAAATTCTGCACCGACAAATACAAAGTCACATTTCCGATGATGAGCAAGGTGAACGTGAATGACGACAAGGAAGCCAAGGCAGATCCCCTTTACAAATTCCTGAAGGCTCATGCAGAGAACAAAGATGACGTCAAATGGAACTTCGAAAAGTTCATCGTCAGCAAGGAAGGTACGGTCGTCGGTCGATTCGGCACCAAAACAAAACCGGATGCCGACGAAGTCGTCAGCGTCATTGAATCGGAACTGAAGAAGTAAGCGAACACCATCTTGTCGATCGCTGAACGGCATGCCGCACACGGCAGCGTAGTACGACGACTTGCGACTCAACAGGAACGCCGGCGAGCTGAATGTCTCGCTGGCGTTTCCTTGTTTAATGTTCCAGGCTGAGATTCCGTAGCTTGGACATCCATGTCCGAGGCGCTCGCCAGACAATGGTCCATTGCCGGAAGACTGTCGATGCACAATAGTCTTCGCTTCGAACACATTTCATGGCCATGCGACGGACATGAATGTCCATCCTACAGATCGTTCATCGACCATCAAAGCTGCAGGGAATACGTTCCATGACCAGCCGACGATTCTGGATTGCCGCGTCACTGCTCAGTTTTACATCGGTCGCGATGATCGTTGTTGCCGTGACAAGCCTGCACACTGCGACTCCTGCGTGGTGGGCGCTGATGGCGGCAGCAGTGATCGGACCGAGCAGTCTCTTCTGGATTTGGCCGCGACTCCGCGATCAGGATCCGGAAATAGTGGCATTGCGGGCGAAATTGACCTTCGAGCAAAAACAACGATTCGAACAGCAGAAAGAGTTTGAACGAGTCCGACTGGCGCTGCAAACCGAACTGCAATTCCGCGCGGAACGACTGGAGGAAAGAGAACGCGATCTGGCATCGCGGTTTGCGAGATTCCACGAATTCCTTGAATATCCACTGGAAAATGTGCATGCACAAAAATCGACAGGACAGCTTCAGAAGCTGAGTGAACAGGATCGCACCGTTCGGCAACTTCTGGAAGCAGAGGCCGAACGCGTCTACGAAAAAATTCGACGCAACGGCTACACGGTCAATCACAAAGTGGATGTGACTGCGATCCGCGAGGAGACCCTGCAACTCATTCAGCGCGTGGCAAAAATCTACAATCCTCACAGCCAGAATCCGCTGCTGGAAACCAGCTTCGACCAATTGGCTCGTGCCGCCAGCCGCATCTGCCTGCATGTGCTTGTGTTGCTGGAGCAACTTCCCGTCAGCGTGCAGCACTACAACGCCAACAAACTGTATGGCTACATGCAAAAAGCCATCGCCAGCTACGGTGTTTACCAAAAAGCATCGCCGTGGTTCACATATCTTTCACGAGGATTGTATGCCGGACGACTGTTTGCAGCGACAAACCCGGCGACACTGGGAGCATGGTGGCTGGCGACGGAACTTGGCAAAGTCGGGGCTCAGAAGGTCATCGAAAATGTGGTGGATCGCCAGGCGATTGCGACACTGCATGATCTGGTCACTGTGATCGGCGTGGAAGTCGCCGGAATCTACGGCACCGGGTTTCGTCAGCGCGATGCGAGCTGGATTCTGGGAGCGGAACTGGCGGAACTAATTCATTGTTTTCCGATGTCCGGAGAAAGTCTGCGCAACGGCTTACGACAGATCACAGCGTTACCGCTCCGCAGTGAATACGATCGAGTCTATCTTTATCGCTGCATTGCGGATCACAAATCCGTCGGACTGCAGTTGGCAGACCCAGCGATGCTCACTCGAGAAGAACGAGAAGCCATTGCCATACATCTCGAGGCATTTTTCACCAGCCACATTCACGGCGCGACTGATTCCAATCTGAAGAAATGGCGTGAGGGTTTTGAACAGCGTTTTGATCTGCGACTGACTCTGGAAGGAATTCGAACGACGAAATCCGATGCGGAACAGCACGAACAGCACACCGCCCTCAAATCACTCGCCGAATTCCTGCAGTCCGTGGCCGGCCTTTCGGTCTCTGCCGCAATCCAGGCACTGGACGGCTTGAAGGTGACGGCCCGAATCCCTGAATCCGAACGTCCTGCCATGATCGAAGCAGCCGGTCGCGCCGCAGTGGGCGAGTCTTTTGAGCCGCCAGCCCTGGATCCTGGTGTGGGAATAATGAACGACTATCTGCAGGACCTTGCCACCTGCTGTACTGTTTCTGAAAGGCCTAACGAGCATGTGGAACAACTGGCCAGAGAAGTCAGCCGCTACTTTCGCCGCCCGGCTGAGGAAATGCACAACTCACTGGAAGCCGCATGGCGATCTCGCGCGAAACAGCATTCGTCCAATGCGTCAGTCTGCGATCACTTGCCCGATGGTATCGCGCGGGCCTTTTTTGAACTGCGGCAGGATGATGAAGTTCTCGTGTTCTGCTTCGGAGACCTCAACCGCATGTTGGGAAAATCCGAGGTGGCCTTGCCGAATTCCTGGTTGGTGGGTCAGGAACGAAAAGACCAGTCGCATCGCCGCGCCATCGTCATAGAATGTGGTCATGAACCCCGAATTCTCTGGGAATCCATCTGCCCGCTGAAGACAACGCGTACGCGGGGAATGTTTCTGGATGACGCCCGAATCGCAGGTGGCCAGTGGATTGAGGCAACCGTCGCGAATGGATCGACGGGAGATCTGGTGGTTTCCGGAAGTCTGCGTGGCGGACGTTTCCGCAGTTATTTCAAGGATCTGATGGCATTTTCTGAGCCACTGCCATGAAACCAGCGGATTCCCGCGCCTGAAAATCCGGAATCATCGATCCAACTCATCCAGTCCAAAAGTCGATAACGGGAGAACGTGTTATGGCGGCTGCGTGGCTGTAAGTTGTTTTTTGACAAGCCTTTATCGGCAATCTTTGCCGATCCGTTCGTCTTGACAATCCACACGCAGAAGCCTTACCTTCCGACCACAATTCAGGCTGAGCCTGAGTCGTTGAACTACCGCAGCGAATGGAGTCGCTTCATGTCCGCCAGTCAACCGAATATGCATTCTGCTGAATCGGCTCAGCCGGTTCCTTTCATCGATCTGGTCGCACAGTACCGGACGATTCGAAGTGAGGTCCGTGACGCCGTTGATCGCTGCTTCGAAATGCAGCATTTCATTCTGGGTGATGAAGTCGCCCTGCTGGAACAGGAAATTGCAGCCTACTGCGATTCAAGATATGCCATCGGCTGCGCGTCCGGAACCGACGCGCTTATCCTGGCCCTGTTGGCCGTGGGCGTGAAACCGGGTGATGAAGTCATCACCAGCCCGTTCACATTCTTTGCCTCAGCAGGTGCCATTCACCGCGTGGGCGCCGTTCCGGTGCTGGTGGATATCGAACCGGACAGTTTCAACATCTGCCCGGAACAGGTTGAACGCGCAATCACTTCGAAGACCACCGCCATCATGCCGGTTCACATCTTTGGTCAGTGCGCTGACATGGAACCGCTGTGGCGCTTGTCGGCAGCGCATGGCATTCCGATCATCGAAGATGCCGCTCAGGCGATCGGTGCTGAATACCAGGGCCGCCGTGCAGGCGTCCTGGGTTCCGTCGGCTGCTTCAGCTTCTTCCCGACAAAAAATCTTGGCGGTGCCGGTGACGGGGGGATCATGACAACCGATAATCCTGAAATTGCAGAACGCCTGAAACGTCTGCGAGTCCACGGTGACAAGGGCGGATACAACCACGTGGAAGTGGGTTTTAACAGTCGCCTGGATGCACTGCAGGCCGCAGTGCTGCGAGTAAAACTGCGACATCTGGATTCCTGGACGGCAGGACGAGCCCGCAATGCCGCTCGATACGAAGAACTCATTTCTGCCAGCGGACTGACGGATACCATCACGCTGCCCATGGTATTGCCGGATCGTCGCCATGTCTTCAACCAGTTCACCACACGCATCACTGGCGGGCGCCGCGCTGAAGTGATCAACTCGATGAAGGAACAGCAGATCGGGTGCGCAGTTTACTATCCGATACCTCTGCATCTGCAGGAATGCTTTGCGTACCTTGGCTATCAGAAGGGCGATCTGCCGGAAGCAGAACGCGCGTCTGAGGAGGTGCTTTCACTTCCGATCTACACAGAACTGCCCGCAGCCCATCTGGAACGGATTGTCGAAGGACTACGAAACGCTCTTGGACGCCAGTCCACGATCGCATTCCCGACCGCCGCTCCGCTGCCACAGCGTCGCGCAGCCTGATTTTTTCTCAGGTTCGAACCGGTGCATGGCCTTTGTGTCTGATCTCAATGTGTCGTTGTTGACACAACACGCGGATCTCCATAGCATCCGCCCCGGAGAGATGGCAGAGTGGCCTATCGCACCGGTCTTGAAAACCGGAGTACCCGCAAGGGTACCCAGGGTTCGAATCCCTGTCTCTCCGCTTATGAAACCCTGAATTTCCTACTTTTTTGCTGGGAATCTCAGGGTTTTCTTCGTTGGGGTCGGTACCTGTTGCAGTGCCATCTGTTGCCACGTCGTGACCAGAAAAGTCCCCTGCGCGCTGCAATGGGCGCTGCAACGAAGGAAGGCGGTCGACAGCCACTTTCTGGTCCTGAAGGTCAATGTGTGTGTATCTCTGGGCAGTCACCAGCGGGACCCCATTGCGGGCCAGGTTGGTGATATAGGTGTGTCGCAGAGCATGGAAATCCGCAAACAGCCCATTGGCGTCCACGTACGGAACACCAGCTTCGGCCAAGTCAATCTGCAACATCTTTCCGGCGTATTTGTTCGACGCCCAATCACCGGGCCACAGCTTGTTACCCTTTTTCTTCCCGCTGAGCCAATCACGAGCCTGCTCCAGAATATCTGTGGGCAAAGGAAGGATGTCCAACCGGCGGCGCTTGGAATACCCAGCCTTTACTGTCACCGTCGGCGGACTTGAGTCCAAATCGAGCCCATCGGTCGTCAACGACGCAAGCTCGGAAGCACGAAGCCCTGTGGACAGGGCCATGATGTAGAGCATCATGCGTTCCATTGGCTCGAAACGGTAGACGATCTTTCCACTGAGGGTTGCGAACAGTAGCTTGGATACCTCCTCGTCACTCAATGCTCGACGGTCGTGGCGGCGGTCCACTTGCACATTGAGCATCTCAAGACGGACCAGTGGATCGTCAATATTCCGCTTTTCCAGACGCAGCCATCGCGTGAATTGTTTCATGGCTCGAAGCTAGTGCTTGGATGTCTGGGCGCTACTGCCTCGTTTTCCATCCGTCTTTTTCTCGCGGAGTTTTGCGAGGGCATTGGAAACCGCGACTTAGTGCAGGTCGTTCAGTCCGATGAAACGTTGGGTTTAGCGCTTTCTTCGAAATCAGGTCGCTTTCAACCCCTTGCAAATCAGATCGTCAGTCAGGTTGAATCGTACCGACTAAAACATCAGTTTGAGCCGAGATGACCGGGCTTCTGCCGTGTTGGAACGGAGGAGGGGGCCACAGAGGCGTTCGTCGAATCACGAAATCACGAAGTCCATATATTGAGCCTGACAGGCTGTGGAATAGGAGATTCGCAGCTGGCGAGCTTCGGGCAAAAGCTGGATGCACGCGGTCGTGTACCAATAGTCGCTGTGCATGCAGAGAGTTAACCCCGACGGTGAGTCTGAAGGGCCATGGTCAGCCATACGATTCGCGAGCGTTTCGGGGTCGAGCATGGCACCGTTCAGCTCGCCGTTCAGCTCGATCCCGCGGAGAGCCTGTTCCCGGCTCTCGGATGAGAGATGGACACGCTGGCCGCGAAGGATTCGAGGAGCGCGTTTCCCGTAAACGGCGTTCATTCCCAGCTGAACACGTGACGTCGGTTCGCCGCACACTCGGTTCGCGTGAGTGATTATGCTTTGCCGAGCGCCTGAGCGTATGCAGTGTCTCGTCGGCGTCAATTCGAGTGATGCAGTGGCTCCGTCTGCATCCGCAAGCATGATCAGGCCGCTTCCCCAGCGAGATGTTCGCGTGAGATAATCACAGGCGTCCTCAACGGTCCGGCACCGCTCCAGCACCGCTCCCAGACGCATTGAGATTGTGGGAGCCGGGCGAGCCTTGTCCGTCGTATAGGCATAGTTGAATGTGACCGCCAGTCCTGTTTCGTTGATGCCATCGACCAGTCCTGCCATGGGAGCCATTGAGAACTGGAGCGATCGCAACCCAAACGCGGGACGCTCGTCGCGGATGCAATAGAACCGCTGGACCAGCGGCAGATAGTCGAAGTTATGGGCGAGAATCGGCCCGTGGCCCCCACTGCGGTCAGCACCGACTGCCACGGCGGAACATCCGGCTTCCAGTCCGGTCACACATGCAGACAAGTCCGAAAGCACCGGTTCAAGCGCGTTCAACAAAGCCAAACGCCGTAGGGACACGCCCGAGCCTCTGCTCATGGCAATCAGGCGATCCCAGACTTCGGGCAATTCGGCAGACAATCCAGTCCGAAGGGCACGCTCAGCTTTCCAATCTGCGAGTTTGACAAAGGCACGGTAGGGCAACCACCATGGGGATTGCAACGCGAACGCTTCCAGTTGATGGATGGCTTCCGCCGATTCCCGAATCATTTCTGCCATCGCCTCGCCTTGCGCCCGACCGCGTTCAGTCGTGCTGCCTTTGCAAATGGCGTCGATCTGTGGTGTGTTTGAGCGAGTTGACATAAACTTATCCTCGAAAAAATGACCCTGGGAAAGACATGCTGTGCGGGACATTGCGCAGCCACAAGCCTGAGCGAGGTGCATGCGGTGAATTCATTCATCGCTGTTGCACCGCGCAATTCCAGCGAATAACAATCTCAATCGCCGCAGCCGAGTCTACCGAAGATGTCAGGAAAACACCCGGTGGAACTTGACGCCGTCGGCAACTGCTCCGAGAGCGACACCGGCAGCAAGATATTGACAAAGATTCTGCACGATCCATGTGGCAATGATTTCCACCGAGACCTGAAACGAAGCAAAGGCCAGCAGGAAGACCGGCAGACTTCCCACACAGAACACCCCGGCCCCGTAAATGAGCCCACCTTTGATGCCGGCTGGAAAACTGGTCACCTGCCGCAATTTCAAGAAGATGGCTGCGAAGACAGGTGCGTAGAGGAAAGGGTGAATCGTCATGTACGTCGAGGTCCACTCTGGCCACGGACGAAACAGTTTAAGGTTATCGTACTGCGGGTTTATGCCGGGGACGATGAATGGAACAAGAAAGTAGAAAATGACTCCCACCAGAAACATCGTGATTCCGACCGCGATGCTGCATGAACACCATTGACGCAGTTTCATGTGTCTTCTCCCTGCCATTACTATGTGTGTTGAAAGTTCTGCGTTCCGTGACCAGACAACGCGGCCCTTTGCATCAGTTGCATCATCTCTTCAGACGCATTTGGGGGGCGAGCCCCAATGCTCGACGCACCATCCAGCCTTTACACCAAGCCAATGGCTTCCATTTACGAATGACAAGCGAGGCGAGGTCCATAGCGGACTGAGTCAGAAGTCGATAACCGTCGCGGGTCACTAAAACTGTGTCCGAGTGCCGCACGCCGCCGATGCCATTGAGGTAGACTCCGGGTTCAACACTGATGACCATGTTTTCCGCGAGTCGATCTTCGCTTCCCTCTGCAATCCAGGGGGCTTCGTGATTGCCAAGACCGAAGCCGTGGCCGGTTCGGTGCAGCCGCTGGTCTTCGCTGCCATAGCGTTCTTTTCGCAGGAACTCATTGACACGACGATCCAACTCACTGCAAGCCAGCCCAGGTCGAATCAACTCGAACGCAATTCGACGAGCCTCCGTCATGTGCTCATGGTCGAGTTTCGGGACGATCAGGGTCAAAGCTCCGCGTGGGCGTACGAGGAGAAAGAAGGGTCTTTCCAAAGGTTCAAACCCGGCCCTGGTCAGGTAGTAAATGCTGTCGAATGCCGACACGATGAACAGGTCGAGACCCGCTTGCAAAACTGCTGTTTGCAGGGCCTCGACGCGGCATCGGTATTCATCAGGCTCGATTCGCAACATCTCGCTTCTCCAGTAAGAAAAAATTTAAACTCTAAGAACCTGTCCAGGAACAAATCCGTCATGATGAGATCTCAGGGCAACGCTTTCGCGACCATCAATAACGAGGTGTTGCTGGGGAAATTCGGAACACTGATCTTCGCTGATGAACGCTCATGCAGAGCAAGCAGACTCGGAGGGCTGACGCCCTGCCGCTCGCCTCACTGATTCTCTTCTGAGATTAGTGGTTATCAGTGGAGATGAGTGTTCAAAAAATCCCAAATCTTACTTCTCACTTCCCAACCCGTGTTTTTCTGTCGCACCAAAACACGGCGTTGGTTCTGGACAGGTTCTAAAGCGCAGCGACGGCTTCCTCAGGACAATCGTGCAGCAACCGATGGACTCGCCCGCTTCAGAATGATCGTGCGCATGGCACAGTATATCAGGGCACCGTTGAAGACGTGCCAGAGAAAATGTGTGCCGAAGGGCACCCAGGCACACGCGACTGAATCAAGCGACCGAAAGGTAATTGCTGCGGAGAAGAGGATCGCGACGAGTCCCAGCAAGCCGCGATCAGGTTGACGTGCGATGTAGTGATACACTGCTAGGCACAGAAGCACCAACATCGTCGGAGCGTACAGGATTGAACCATTCAGGTATGGCGGAACCTGTAACATCAGGATGCTGATCACGAGGTATCCGCATACCAAACCGGTGGCAACAACAGCTTTCGTTTCCGCACATCTCCGCAGGTATAGCCAAAGAAAACACAATTGAAACAAAAGAATGGGTATTAAGTCCATGAGCTTCGCCCACGGAGTAGCAAACACGTGCCAGATCGCGCTTCCGATACCAACGGTTGCTGCGAGGAAAATCAATAGATGCATCTCAGGTGTGCGAACCCTGTGACGGCCCGCCAGGTTCCACGCCTCAACGGCCGCCCAAATGAACACGATATTGCTGATGGTGTTGAAAGGCTCTTCGAAAGGTCCCGAGCCATGCCGCTCGCAGTATTCATCGATCATGTGTCGCCTCGCTTATCTCTTAAGGGAACTGAAAGGAAATTCATGGCCTCTTCCACTGAAACACTGCACACCCTCCGCTCACATATGGCCGCCGCTGTTGTCGTTCGCATGCACGCGATGAGATGAGAGGGTGTCGCGTCCTCGCCCCAATTGGCGATGAGCGAGAACTGCGGCGACGGAGTCTGCATAGAACATGCCTCGCGTTGTGAGGGACACATCGGAGCTTGTCACATCCAGCAAGCCTGCCCGCCCCAGTGTTTCCACTTCCTGAGCGTAGTCATTGCAGACGTCGCTCCCGAAAGCCTTCTGATACCGTCGGCGGTCAATCCGCAGTGCTGACAGTTGGCGCGTGGCGTGCAGCAGTCTGAGATCGCCCGACGCGAACTCGTAATACCGGTTCCACACAGTTCCACCTCGCTGAACCGCCTGCAGGTATTCGACCGCGCTTTCGGGATTCATCGTCTTCAGGGCAGATGTTCGCGATGTGTGTTCTGTGCAGGAAATCCCCGAAGGTCCGAAACCCCGCATGTCGAGCAGCAATGGTTTACGGTTCAGGAAATAGGCAGGCACACCTTCCAGAGTGACTTCAGCCTGTGCAAGGTCAAAGACTTCATTGAGCTTGCGACATAGATTCCGAAACGGTATGGCTGGCGTCAGATTTGCGGTTCCTCCGCCGAAATACAAACCATGAATTGATCTCCCCATCAGGTGCGGAGCTGATGTCGTGCGGGATTCGATCTCTCGAATCACTCCGTTGACAACCGCGGCTGCCTTCAGTGAACTGAAATCCTCATGTGGGAAAGTACAAAAGCCACAACCCGCGATTTTGGGATTGCAGAACGAGTGTGGCAGGACACCGACCAGCAATTCACGATCGGGATGATGCCGGGGTGCAAACCTTTCGTCAGGAGTATCACTGATCTTTCGGACTTCCTCGCTGGCAAACGGCATGGCTGCTGCCAGCGGAAAGCCGTGCAACAGGCGGTGCCGCTGCGGCTTGCTCATCCGATGGTGCAGAAGTTCCTGCAATTGTCGTGAGCGTGCGTGGGACGTGGCACCAGCAGAGTATTCGGCTCATTGGTCAGACAAAACAACTCCTTCAACCGTATTTTGGCACGGTGAGTCGACTCAGATTCTGAGTTGCCCCAATGATGAGCCTGATTCTCTGCACGAAGGCCGGCCAGAACTTTGACTGGGCCAAACGTACCGAACTCCGCACAGGCGAATAGATACTCCGACGCAAATCCCCGGGCCACAAACCAATGCCCCCAATCCACCACGAGCATCATAAAAAATGCTGTCGGAGTCACACGCTGCAAATGAATCAGCTCCCGAACAGAACTTCGAATTCTGGATACTCCGCGATATCTGACCCCTGTCGCCGAAACTCTTACTACCGCGGACGTTTGTTCGTGAGAAGCTCGCTCGTCCAGTCATTCTGAAAGTGCCCATCAGGGTCATAGGTTTGGCACCATTGTTGAAAGACTTCGAACTGTGGATACAATGCGTGAAGCTTGTCAGGCTGCAGGTAATTGAGCTTTCCCCAATGCGGCCGCGCCGCAAACAGCGCGGCCATGCTTCGGGTCAGAAAACGCCCGAGCTTTTCAAATGTGTCTCGTTCGCTGCTTCGAGTGTAGCTGGTAAAAGTAATGGCATACCATGCCTCAGGTGAATCCTCCATTGACGCGCGATCCGCAGGGCTGGCCATTGAAATAAGCGTGTCATCCTGAAGAACCTTTCTCACGCAGATCGGAAAGTGATGGCAGTAGGTTCCCGAGACTTCATTCAAATCTTTTTCGAGACGCGCTTGAACAAGCCTCTCTCTGAATGATTCATCGATCGCATTGTCAGTCCCAGCAGCGACACAGAGTGTTTGCCGAACAAAGGACATTGCTGATTCCAGATTCGCTTTCTGAACGAATAGTTCCAGTTCAATATGCCGGAATAGTTCGTTCTCCATTACCAGTTGCCGGCTGGATGGACTGACAACGTGCCAGTCGCGAATGACAAATGCCGGGATGACTCGGCGGAACATCAACCGAATGATCACGTTGATGCGCAGCACTCGCACGACGAGAAGGATCAGCAGGAGCATCGAGATATCGATGGTCAAATAGCGATACCAATGGTACAGCCACGCTGTTCTCGATTTAGGGCGATCCGTCTCTCGGCGATGTTGCGACATAAAAGTCCATCGCCATGGCACCAGAACGAACTGCTGCAACGGATATTTACGTTCCGCATCAATCACATCCGCAAGCTGCTCATATTCATGCCAGGCTTCCTCTACGTTGTAGCTCGGTCGGCACAGCATTTTCACGCTCAGAATCACACCCAGGCAACCCAGCGAACATCTTGCCGCGCGGAGTGCGTCGCCGCTGCTGATTTCCGTAACAATAGCCTTACTTGTTGCGGAGTCGTAGTGCGCGATTCGAACACTGACGACATAGTGCGACAGAGAATTCCGCCCCGAGCCATGTGTTCCGGTCGAGACGGCACCCGCAATCGTCTGCTCGGTGATCAGCCCGAGTGACGGCAAAGTCCAGTTTTTCCGCCGCTCCAATTCCAAAAGAAGGTGTTTGATCTGGCATCCGGCACCAACAGAAACCGACAATTCCTCACCGTCGGATAGCGGGTTCACCTGATTAAAATGGCGAAGATCGAGCAGCACATCGTTGCATTCTACGGCTCTGCTCCAGGAGTGAAGGCGTCCGACGCATCGGATTCGCTGGCCGTGGTGTCGGTCCAGGATCCCCAGGACTTCCTGTTCGGTCGCAGGCGTATAAATCGCCTTCGGGTTGAGCTGAATATTGCCGCCGAAGTTGTTTCGTTGCATGTTGATCGCTCGCTAAATACAGATTTGATAGGCTTCTTCTGACATAAAAGCGAGAATTGCGCCGCGTCTGTGCGCAGCCAGAGAGAAAAATTCTCAAATTTCCGCGCATATCGTCAGCCACAAAGTCGCTTGTCAGATTGGGAGTCTTGCATGGAGGAATCTGGAGCGAATGTTGCGAAGAGCCTGGATCACTTTCGACCGGTGCTTTTAACACTGGCCGAGGCAATGATTTCTTGGACGCTGCGCGGAGATCTGGAGGCTTCTGATCTTGTGCAGCAGACGCTGCTGGAGGCTCATTGCAACGCCGAGAAGTTGGCACTGATGAGCCGGGATGCATTATTCTCGTGGCTGCGCAGTGCTTTGAAACACAATGTGTTGGACGAAGTGAAGCATCTGAAGGCTCAAAAGAACGATGTCCGAAGGCGAGTTCGTGCGTCGGACCTTGAAGCATCGTTTATCAGGCTGGAGCAGGTTCTCATCGCGGACGAAACATCGCCCAGCGAAGTCGTGCAACGGAATGAGCAAATCTGCATCATGCTCAGCGCATTGCAGACGCTGCCGGACAATCAAAGAAGAGCCGTCATGATGAAACATCTTAACGGGCGTTCGCTGAAAGAAATTGCTGAGGTTCTTGGCCTGTCGGAACCAGCTACAGCTGGTGTTCTGCATCGAGGCAGGCAGCGACTTGCGAAATGCCTCGAGGAACCATGTGATGACTGACAGCAATGCTTTGAATCATGAAGATGAAACGCCGGCAGATGAGTTATTGGCAGAACTGGAACGGTTGGCTGAGAATCGTCATTCTTCGCGGCGCACCGACATCCCGCAGGAGCCCAATACCAGTGATTCCGCTGCCTCTTCGGAACATCAACGTCTCTACATGATTGTGGATCAAGCCACATCGCCGATTCGCGTGGCGTTAGGCACTGACGAGGCACCTCCATGTCTATCCGAATATGGTGAACTCGAAGAAGTCGGTCGCGGAGGAATGGGGATTGTCTACAGAAGCACCCATAGGAGAATGCAGCGAGTCGATGCGATCAAAGTGATTCGACCCGATCGACTGACGGGTGTTTCGTTCGACACTGTCAAACAGATGCAGCATCGATTCGAGCGGGAAGTGCGACTTGCAGCCTATGTCGCCCATGAACACATCGTGCCTGTTTATCAGGTCGGCGAGATCGACGGATGCCCTTGGTTTTCGATGCAGTTTGTGAAAGGCACAACGCTGAATGCGCTGACCAGGTCAGATGTGGCAGTCCCTGAGCGTATCGCAGGCTACATCGAGAAAATTGCACGGGCCGTTTACGCAGTCCATCGCCATGGAATACTTCACGGTGACATCAAACCACACAATATTCTGATCGACACAGAAACCGATCGTCCCCTGCTCAGCGATTTCGGGCTTGCGGAGTTTGATGCCTATGACGTGAATACGGCATCAACTGGTGTAGCGGGAACTCTTGCTTACATGGCGCCAGAACTGGCACATGCCGCGATGCGCAACGCATCGCCAGATGAAATTGCCGCGATCAGGTCAGTATCTTCGGATGTCTATTCACTGGGAGCGACGCTATGGGCCGCGCTGACGGGCCATTCACCGCGCCATGGTCACCATTCATCCGGACAGCAGTTGGCTGACGTTACCACGATAACGCTCCGCCTCGCCGATGATTTTCCCCGTAAGCTGCCAGTCCGATTGCTCCGGATATGTCAGAAGTCGATGGCAGAGGATCCTTCAGCCCGACATGCATCAGCAAAGGAATTTGCCGATGATCTTGCCGGATGGTTGAACCGGCCTCGCTGGAATCGATTCTTTCCGAGACTTCAGCATTTGTTGTGCACGGTGGTCGCGCCCTTGTTATTCGCCAACGGCGCGGTCGTGTGGCTACTGCTTCGTGCTCGTGCCTCCGAACCATGGGTTTGGCTGGCAATCTTTCTGGGATACGTTCCCTTGTTCGGCACATTCGTTGCGAGCCAGCAAACCAATTGTTCGTCCGAATCAGCGCGTCGAGAGTTGTGGTCGATCTGGATCGGGCACGCCGTAGGATCGCTCGCCTGCCTGACAAGTCTGCGCATCATGTGTCATCCAGATTCCTATCGTTCGATTGCAGCTTTCTATCCCTGTTGGGCTGTCATATCCTCAGTGGCCTTTTTTGCCAAAAGCAGCAACTTCTGGACGGCCTATCGCTGGATTGGAGGAGCATGGTCGGTGATCGCTGTGCTACTTGCATTAATTCCAACGGTCAGCCCGATCGCCTTTGGTGTCTTTGCCGCCTTGACGTGCATTCTGGTTGCACGCGGTGATCGTGAATTTTCGGAGGCGTGATCACTGTTCGCTTGATTTGAGCACTAAAATTTAGGCAACGCTGGTGTGTATGTGTTCATTCCCGTGCTGGCGAGCAGTCGTTGCACGCTGCTCCAGTCGATCCGGAGAACGGGTCATCAACTGCTTCGGTGTTCACGACCGGAGCAGGAATCGGCATGTCCGCGAAGCACTTTGTTTCAATCCACCGAAGCACGTTGTTTTGTCCGTTGTGCGGTGTGACATGCGTTGAAATTCACGGGCACCCGTGGCTGTGTCCTTTTCCGCGAGCGGCGGAAAAATGCGGTGGAAAGTACCATTACGCGGCTACGGAGAGCGGACGTTCGTCCCGGGGCAGTTCGCCTTGCGGCGAATGTCCTGCCCGGCAGGACCTACCAATACTGCTGCTCGGCAGGCACGACTTACTGATTACACGCGAAATCCGAATCTTGATCCGCTACACTTCACAGACACGCACGGACCGTTCCTCCGACCTGTGAATTGATTACGCCCTGACATGACTCGAATTCAGCAACTGGATGCTCACGTTGTCAACCGCATTGCTGCCGGCGAAGTCATTGAACGTCCGGCCAGCGTGGTGAAGGAACTGCTGGAAAACAGCGTCGATGCGTCAGCGACGAGAATCGAAGTTGATATCGTCAACGGCGGCATGGATCTGATTCGCATTTCCGACAACGGCGAAGGCATTCATCCGGACGACATCCTGCTGGCAGTGACCAGTCATGCGACCAGCAAGATTCGCTCGGACGCTGATCTGGATCATGTGAGCACGCTGGGATTTCGTGGCGAAGCGTTGGCGTCTATCGCGTCGGTCGCGAAATTTCGCATTCGCACGCGTCCCGAAGAGTGTCCGGTCGGTCGCGAACTGGACAGTCACGGCGGGCAAATCGTGATCAATCGTGACTGTGGATGTCCGGCCGGTACCGTGATGGAAGTTCAAAATCTCTTTTTCAACACGCCCGCTCGACGACGATTCCTCAAGAAGGCCACGACAGAATTCGGGCATATTGCCGAGCACTTTTCGCGCATTGCGCTTGCAAATCCGCGACTGCATCTGGTGTTGCGGCACAATGAAAAACTTGTGTACGAATTGCCCGCCGCAGCCGAGTCGCTGGAACGTATTCGCCGTTTTTTCGGCAGCGATGTGGCCGATCATCTGATCGCCGTTTCGTCGGAAGCAGAACTGCCTACCGGCGGCAAAGTTCGCGTGTGGGGTTATGTCGGTTCGCCTTCCCTCAGTCGATCCACACGGAAGGACCAGTTTCTGTTTCTGAATGGCCGCTGGATTCAGGATCGCAGCCTGCAGCATGCTCTGGCGGAAGCGTATCGCGGCCTGTTGATGATCGGCCGGCATCCCGTGAGTTTTCTGTTTCTTGAACTTCCGCCAGCGCTGGTCGATGTCAACGTGCATCCGACCAAGAGCGAAGTCCGTTTTCAGGACAGCCAGCTTTTGTATCGTCAATTGCTGAAGACCCTGCGCGATAAATTTCTGACGCTCGAATTTCGCTCAAACATCGAAGTGCCCGGTTCGGGTCGTCCGGGCTCAGGGCGTCCGAATGAGTTGCGATTTGATCGACCTTCAACTGCCGTGCAGCCTCAGAAAGAGCTCGATCTGTGGGCCTCGCACGCCACTGTCAGTACGCCTCCCCGGATCGGTGAGTTCGCACGGTCGTCATCCAATGATCGTGCTGTCTTCACGAATCCTGATGTGATTGCCGCGCTGGCTGTAGAGCCGCATCAGCGACGCGGGGCCCTGGATTCTGCGAACGACTTGTCTGGTTCTGCACCGGGACAGGCGAATTTTGGACAGGCGAATGAAAACAGCCAGGATTCGGTGATCGACTCTCCTGATCTCGCAATTGCGGACTTCAGCGATCCGGCGAGCGGCAGGGCGTCAGCCCTCCGAGATCATTTCCCGTCGCCTGCCGGATCGACAAACACGCCGGTCAGCGTCGCGGATGATGAACAGGATACAGCGGCTCCCCCGGTGAATATCGTTCCGGCGATTTCAGATATCGAGCAGGCCCTGAACGTGGCGACGCGGCCCGGCACCGACGAATTCCGTGCGTTCCAGATTCATGATTGCTATCTTGTTGTCGCCAGCGAAGCGGGTCTGGAAGTCATCGACCAGCACGCACTGCACGAAAGAATTCTCTATGAACATCTCCGCAAAAGAATCCTGTCCGGAGGCGTCGAACGTCAGCGGCTGTTGATCCCGGAAACCATCGAGTGTTCCGCAACCGAATGTGTCGCATTGCTGGAATCGCTGGACTTGCTCAAAGAGATCGGATTTGAGCTACAGGAATTTGGTGGCACGACGATTCTGCTGATGTCGCATCCCACCCTGATTCCCCGCGGCAACCTGATCCGCATCGTGAAGGATTTTGCAGAGCAACTGATTCAGAATGACGGGAAGATGAACCGTCGCGATCTGCTCGATCACATGCTGCACACGATGTCCTGCCGAGCCGCGATTAAATCAGGTCAGCGGTTAACGTTGGAAGAAATGCAGGAACTTCTGCGCCAGCGGCACCTCGTCGATGATTCGCACCATTGCCCCCACGGTCGCC
>JAYUVA010000250.1:0-12506 GCA_043754375.1 Candidatus Kuenenia sp.
GTTGTACTGACGCAGCGTGTCCAGCAGACGGCGTTGTGAATCGCCTGCCAGTTCCGAAGGCGGCGTCAGGTCCAGAATCGGATTCTTGCCGGAACGCATAACGGTGGCCTGATACGTCGCTGGCATGTAGCCGCTGCTCCAGTTCTTCGAGCCACTGATCGGGCCTCCGCGTGGATCCAGCATCACCACGAACCCCGGCAGATCTTCGTTCACGCTGCCGAGCCCGTAGTTTGCCCACGAACCGATGCAGGGATGTCCGCTGAGAACTCTGCCGGAGTTCATCATCAGCATGGCTGATCCGTGAATCGGTGAATCTGCCGTCATCGAGTGCACAAACGCGATGTCGTCAGCACAAGTGCCCAGATGAGGAAACAGGTCGCTGATCCACTTGCCGCATTCACCGTACTGCTTAAATTTCCAGCGAGGCTCCACAATGCGACCCGGATTGCGATGTCCGCCGCGACCAAAAGTCTTGACTTCCATCGTCTTACCATCCATGCCGTACATCGATGGTTTGTAGTCAAATGTATCGACCTGACTTGGTCCGCCGTACATATAAAGAAAAATCACGTTCTTCGCTTTCGGGGCGAAGTGCGGCTCTTTCGGAGCCAGCGGATTTCTGAACTCCGTCACACCATCGGCGGCGACTGCCTGATTGTTCAGAAATCCATCGCCGTCCATCATTGCCGTCAAAGCCAGTCCGGCAAATCCGGAACCAGTCTGCCACAGCATTTCACGGCGGGTTCGCCCGCAAAAGTTTCTTGTTGTCATAGTTGATGCTTTCGAATCCGTTGTCCTGAAGGGGCTTGCATTCGGCGGTAGAATTTTCGTACCCAGGATGGACATTCATGTCCGTCGGATGGCCCAGAAACGCCTTCGAAGCGAACTTTACTGCAGTTCAAAATCTTGATCCGGAGGAACACATTCTGGCGAGGACTCGGACATGAATGTCCAAGCTACATGAATCGCAACTTTGCGATGAAAAGTATTTCTCGAACGGTACTTTAATCCAGATAAATAAACTCATTCAGGTTCAATGCCACAAGGCAGAAATATTTCCGAGGCTGTTCAGCAGTCATATTCTGTTCGCTCTGCATTGTGTGATGTTTTGTGCCGCATTGCAACAAATTCAGAACTTGACTCTATAACAACTGAACCTCGAAACCATATCGCGGTATCTGGAGAACCAGTCCCGCAATCGGCAGTTGGCTTAGATCGACGAGAGCAGTGACACGACGACTTCTTGACATCCTCAATGCGGAGCTGTAGTACACCCCGGCGCGGCAGCGATCTGTGTCGCCAGAAGTTCCAGCCAGGCAGCCTTGAGATCGAGCACGATCACACTGCAATCGATGTGACAATCACCATTTGAATAGCGATTTGCGAGCATATCAAAATCACGGTATGCTTCACGCTGAACCCAGATTCCTGTGTCCAGAATGTGATCAACTATGTCAACATCGGTGAACGGCTCCGGCCTGCGCGATAATCATCAGCGAGGATCGGTGGCAGATTTTTTGCAGGAGAAAATTGCTGAAGGATCAATGCTGTCAATCGTTTCGGCCTACTTCACGATTTATGCCTACGATGCCCTGAAATTATCGCTTGATAAAATGGCCCATCTCGATTTCTTGTTTGGCGAACCTCGATTCATCAACCGGCTTGACCCTAACAAGGCCGAATCGAAGTCGTTCTTGATTAACACGGATGGACTCGCCCTGAAAAATCGACTGCAACAAAAACGCATCGCACGTGAATGTGCTCAGTGGATCGAACAAAGAGTTGATATCAAGACGATCAAACAAACGAACCTTCTGCACGGGAAAATGTACCATGTCGCCAATGGTGGCGTTGAGGACGCAATCCTGGGTAGCTCAAACTTTACCGTCCGTGGATTAGGATTGAGCGAAGCCGATAGCAATATCGAACTGAATCTCGTCGTCGATAGCAACCGTGATCGAACCGAGCTGAAGCAGTGGTTCCGCGAAATCTGGACCGATGACACTCTGGTTGAAGATGCCAAAACAGACGTGCTGCGTTACCTCCGCAAGCTCTACGCGAATCAGTCGCCGCAGTTCGTCTACTACCTCACGCTATTCCATCTGTTTCGCGATTATCTTGATGGGACCCACGATCTTGACGAAAACCTCCGCCGTGTTGCCCTGCCGGATACTCAGATCTGGCGCGCTTTGTTCTCGTTTCAGAAAGATGGTGCCAAAGCAGCGATTAACAAGATTCTCAAATACAACGGTTGCGTCCTGGCCGACAGCGTCGGTCTCGGAAAAACGTACACTGGTCTGGCAGTGATCAAGTACTTTGAGCTTCGAAATGAACGAGTATTGGTTCTCTGCCCGAAGAAGCTGCGACGCAACTGGACCGTCTATCGTTCGAACAGCACGCTAAATCCATTTGTGGACGACCGTTTTCGTTTCGACGTGCTGCACCATACCGACCTTTCCAGATCCTCCGGCGAATCGAACGGCGTCGATCTCGACACGCTCAACTGGGGAGCCTACGACCTCGTTGTCATCGACGAATCGCACAACTTCCGCAACAACAAACTCGCCACGCAGCGGTCGGGCGACGTGGAGAAGCGGCGCAGCCGCTACGAACGACTGATGGAAGATGTCATCTCATCGGGCGTCCGCACCAAAGTCCTGTTGCTTTCCGCGACGCCGGTCAACAATCAGCTTGCCGACTTGCGCAATCAAATTTCTTTTATTGCCGGTGGTGATGTCGCGCGTAACGACAATGCAGATGCTGCGTTTACCGAAACGCTGGGGATCTCGTCGGTCAAAGAAACCACTCGCAACGCCCAAACGCATTTCACTAACTGGGCAAAGAAACCCCCTGCCAACCGAAAGACACGCGAACTGATTGCTGCCATAGGGGGTGATTTCTTCAAACTTCTGGATGGACTTAGCATCGCCCGCTCTCGTCGACAGATTGCTTCTTACTACGCCGCGGAAATGACAACACTGGGCGGATTCCCGCGACGGCCCGCACCGAAGGCAATCCATGCACCGATTGATCTGCTGGAGCGATACCTGTCGTTCGAGCAGTTGGATACCGAGATCAGCGGACTTCGCCTCGCACTTTATCATCCAACCAGTTTTCTTCGAGGCGATTTGCCTGAAACGACACTAGCTGCGTATCAGGACAAGATTCACGGCGGATTCACGCAGGAGGGCCGCGAAAAAATTCTGATCGCAATGATGAAAGTCAATTTTCTCAAGCGACTCGAAAGTTCAGTAGACTCGTTCCGCCTGACACTCCAGCGCACCATTGATAAAATCGACCGGCTCGAAGAACGCATCGACGCTTTCGAAAATCATGTGAACGAAAATCCCGATATTGATTACGAATCCCTCACGCCCGACCAATTCGAAGACCCCGACTTTGACAACGAAGAATTCACGATCGGTGGTCGACGCCGAATTCATTTGGCCCACCTGAAGCTGCCCGAATGGCTACAAGCCGTTCGGCACGACCGAGCTCAGTTGCAGTTTCTCCTGGAGAAGACCGAATCTGTCACCCATAAACGCGATGGTAAGATGGCGGAACTTCAAAAACTCATCGAAGCGAAAGCAAAACAACCGACCGTCAACCGCGATGGCAAACCAAATCGCAAAGTCCTGATCTTCACCGCGTTTGCCGATACAGCCCGTTACCTGTACGAGCACATCGCACCGTGGGCTGAAAAACATCTCGGAGTTCACGCCGCGCTCATTTGCGGCGACGGTGGCAACAAGACTTCCCTTGGACGGACCGACTACGACGAGATCCTCACCAACTTCTCACCAATCGCCAAACGCCGGGGCGATCAAATCGCACGTTTTCCGAACCAGCGGGAAGAGATCGACCTGCTGATTGCAACGGATTGTATCAGCGAAGGCCAAAACCTGCAGGATTGTGACCTTCTGATAAACTATGACATTCACTGGAACCCGGTCCGCATCATCCAGCGATTTGGCCGCATCGACCGCATCGGTTCTCGCAACGATTCTGTGCAACTCGTCAACTTTTGGCCGGTCGCCGATCTCGACCGTTACCTGAAAGTCAAACACCGCGTCGAAGCACGCATGGCGTTAGTAGATCTGGCCGCAACGCAAACTGACAACCTGCTCGACCCAGGCCAGCTTGAAGACCTGATCAAAGACGACCTGCTCTTTCGCGACCGCCAGCTCAAACGGCTCAAAGACGAAATCCTTGACATGGATGACCCGGACGATTCTGTTTCGCTCACAGATTTTTCGCTCGACGAGTTTCGGCTTGACTTGCTGCGATTTCTCGAAGCCAACCGTTCCGCCCTCGAAGAAGCCGGTGAAGGCTTGTACGCCGTCGTGCCGCCGAAATCGGACGTTCCGGCCGCCCAGCCCGGCGTGCTGTTCTGTTTGCGGCACTCGCCTCGTAGCAACAGCGGCAATAATCGCACGGCCAACAGCCCGTCGGGCAAACCGATCGATTCCGGCCATCTTAATCCGCTCGGGCCGTACTATCTGGTCTTCGTTCACAACGACGGTACTGTGCGTTACAGCTTTGCCCGTCCCAAAGAATCCATGCTGTTATTCCGCGACCTCGCTGCCGGAGAATCAACAGCCTTTGAACGACTCTGCGATGTGTTTGACACTCGCACTTCCGACGGTTCCGACATGAGCCACTACGACGGCTTGTTGAAACGGGCCCTTGCCTCGATTGAGAGCACATTTCAAAAACGCGCCGTCGCTGGACTCCTCACCAGCCGCAGCGCTCTGCTACCGACGATTGGCGAAACACCTAAATCCGATGGCAACGAGTTCGACTTGGTGACATGGCTGGTGATTCTGGATGACGGGGGAACGTAGTGCCGCAATCACTTGCCAAAGTCCTGGTCCATATCGTGTACAGCACGAAGGCTCGTCGCCCGTGGTTGCAGGACGACGAGGTGCGGAAGCAACTCTATGCCTACAAAGCCACCATTCTGCGGGACAACGTCGATACTCCAGCCCTTATTATTGGTGGCGTCGAGGATCACATTCATGCGTTGTGTTTATTGTCTCGAAAGTTCGCCATCAAGAATGTGATCGAAGAGGCCAAGACCGAAACCACCAAATGGTTGAAAAAGCAGGGACCGCAATACGCAGATTTTCATTGGCAAGCGGGATATGGTATTTTCTCCGTGAGTGAATCAAACGCGGAGCAGGTGCGGCATTACATCGCAGACCAGGTCAGGCACCACAAGAAATTGACGTTTCAGGATGAATTTCGAATCTTATGCAAGCGACACGGAATCGAAATTGATGAACGGTACGTTTGGGATTGACCGAAACCGGCACGATCTGATCCGATCACGAACGTCGCCGCGAAGCGTAGTCCCAACGGGACGCCCCCATGTCAGCCCAGGCCATCGGCCTGGGAAGTGGGTCCACCACAATACGAAAGCCCCAACCGGGGCGGCGCTAATTTTGATACGATGAACCACACAAACAACATTGCCAACATGAAACAACGCATAGGGTCGCGCCGTTGGGGCTTTGCATGCCGTGTTGCAACCGTGTCCCAGGCCGATGGCCTGGGCTGTCATAGGGATGCCACGTTGTGGCGGAAGCCGATACCGACGATCAAGTTGAATCCGATCGGCGGTAAATATTCGCCGAAGGTGTGGGCAAACGTGGTTTCGCTTGCGTTTTTGACAGTTCCCCACCCCTTCGGCGAATATTTACGATCGGCGTGGCCGAATATCGACTTCAAACACGGCTGTCTGCGAAGTTCAACGTAAAACTGCCCACGTCCGTCAGCTCTCTGACGCGACTCGCCGCGCACTTTCCATAACCGACGAAGCACGCTGAAACCCATGCCTGATATCCGCGATCAAATAAAAACCGCGCTCGCCGCGTTTGCAAACAAACCCGTGCGCGTCGCAGCCACCGAATTGCTGCGCACGCTCGGCTATGAGTCGGAACGGACGATCCAGTTAGGCGACGCAAGCCCGCAGGCGTTTCTTGACTTTGTGACAGCTCATGCTGGTCAATCGACGTTCGACGAAGCCAAGGCACTTGCACCAGCATGGAAATCGGCGGACCTGCTGTTTCAACTCACTGACGAAGAACTTTCACGCGAGTCTCGTTTGTTTAAGGACACCAGCATCAACGCTGGCCTGTTGCGATCCTATTTGTTCTTCGCCATCGAACTGACTGGCACCAACTACCCGCGTGGCAAGCTGACGAGTATTGCCCGCCAACTCAACCGCGTCTTCCCGATGCCTGTCATGGTTCTGATCAAACATGTTGTGGACAAACGCGACGTGCTTTCCATCGCGGTCATCAATCGCCGCCAGCACAAACGCGATTCCGCCAAAGACGTTCTCGGCAAAGTCACGATCATTCGAGATATCGCCCTCACTGAACCGCATCGCGGACACCTCGACATTCTTGGCTCGCTGGCACTGCCGAATCTCACGCATCCGCAGCGGCTGCCCATCAACAACTTCGACGCCCTTCACTCGGCGTGGGAGGAAATCTTTAACGTCGAATTGCTCAATAAGAAATTCTACCGTGACCTTGCCAACTGGTATTTCTGGGCATTACCGCAGGTCGAGTTCCCGGACGACATTGAAAAGGTCGATGAAAAGCGTCGCGCAACCTCGCTGATCCGTCTGCTCACACGACTGATCTTCTGCTGGTTCCTCAAAGAGAAAGGCCTGATCCCGGAAAAGCTGTTCAACGAAACTGATTTGAAGGAAATTCTGAAGCAGCTCAAACCGGATTCGTGCAGCTACCATCAAGGCATTTTGCAAAACCTGTTCTTCGGAACTTTGAATCAGAAGATGGGCAAGGACAACAAAGGCAATCCTCACCGGGCTTTCGCCAAAGACGAGGGCTTTCAAAAGAACAAGAACACCTACGGGATCGATAACCTGTTTCGCTATGAAGAGCACTTTCGCGATCCGGACACTGCGATTGATCACTTCGCTGAAATACCATTTCTCAACGGTGGTTTGTTCGAATGCCTCGACCGGACCGAACCAAAGTCCAACAAGAAGATCTATGTCGATGGGTTTTCCCGCAACCCAAAGAAGCGTCCGCACGTCCCGAACCATTTGTTCTTTTCTGAAGAGCTATCGGGGATCGATCTCTCAGAATCATATGGCGAGCGAACTCGTCGCAATGAATCAGTACGCGGTCTGTTACGAATCCTCAGCTCGTACAAATTCACTATCGTTGAAAACACTCCTATCGATCAGGAAATTGCACTCGATCCGGAACTGCTGGGCAAAGTGTTCGAGAATTTGCTCGCGTCCTACAACGAAGAAACGAAGACCACCGCCCGCAAGCAGACCGGATCATTTTATACGCCGCGCCCAATCGTCGAATATATGGTCGATGCCTCACTCAAGGCCCATCTGACAACAGTGCTGACGGCGGCAGGCATGAATGCAGTCAGTGCAAAGGAGAGCCTGGAAAATCTGTTCGCGTACACCGAAATTCCGCATCCATTTACTGATCGCCAGGTCGATACGCTGCTGGACGCGATTCATCACTGCAAAATTCTGGACCCTGCGTGCGGCAGCGGTGCGTTTCCGATGGGCATGTTGCAAAAGCTGGTTTACATCATTCACAAACTGGATCCCAAGAACGCTAAATGGATGCAACTGCAAATCGACAAGGCTGGTGAAATTCCCGATCCGTCCGCTCGTGATGCGGCCATCAAAGCGATCGAGAAAGATTTTGCCGACAATGAAGATGACTACGGCCGCAAACTTTATTTGATCGAGAACTGTCTGTACGGCGTCGATATCCAGCCGATCGCCATCCAGATTTCCAAGCTCCGATTCTTCATCTCGCTGGTCTGCGACCAGAAAACGAACCGTCGCAAGCAGGACAACCACGGGATCCGCCCTCTGCCCAACCTGGAGACACGGTTCGTTGCCGCCGACACGTTGATCTCACTCAAGAAAGACCCCGAGCGATCGCTGTTTGAGAGTGCGAAAGTCAAGAAGTTGGAATCCGATCTGCAACGTGTTCGCCACGACCATTTTGCGGCTACCACTCGACAAAAGAAACTTGCTCTTCAAACCCGTGATTGCGAAATCCGCGATGCGCTCGCCACGGAACTTGAACAGGCGGCATTCTGGGACCAAACCGTTGCCAGAAAATTGGCCGACTGGGATCCCTATGATCCCCAAGCGTCGGCCGACTATTTCGAACCCTTGTGGATGTTCGATCGTTCGCTGGGCGAAGGATTTGACATTGTGATCGGCAATCCGCCCTACATCCAGATTCAGAAATTCCCAAGAGTGCAGAAAGACAAATGGGAGGCTCAGAAGTTCACCACGTACGCCGCGATGGCGGACATCTACTGTCTCTTTTATGAACGCGGTGCTCAGCTTCTCCGCTCTGGAGGTCACCTCTGCTACATCACTTCCAATAAATGGATGCGGGCCGGTTATGGCGAGCAACTGCGAGATTTCCTTGCCACCAAAGTGAACACGACCGCCGTCCTCGACTTCGGCATGGCGCAGAATTTTGGAGCGGCCACCACCTACACTTGCGTCACGTCGTTCGTCAAACAACCGTCAGCCCGTCATACGCTCAGCTGTTACGTCGGTGACACCGCAGCCGCGATGAGCGAGCCAGCGGAATACTTCGCCAGCCACGCCGTTCCGCTTTTGTCGCTCAATGGCAGCCCATGGATCGTCCTGCCGCCGGAACGCCACGCCATCAAAACCCAAGTCGAAGCGCAAGGGGTGCCGCTCGAAGAGTGGAAAATCCAAATCAACTACGGCGTCAAGACCGGATTCAACGATGCTTTTTACGTGACGCAGGAAGAACGCGATGACTTACTTGCCGAAGACCCTCTTTGTGCGGAATTCCTCGTGCCGCTGCTGCGAGGAAGACACATAGGGCGATATGTCACGGATTGGGATCGAACATGGATGATTGCAACGTTTCCCGCCCACCGTCTTGCTTTCGCTGAATTGCCTCGCCCGATTCGAGCTCGACTCGAATCATTCCGGGTGAATCTTGAACCCAAACCGCATGGATGGAAAGGCTCCAAGTGGAACGGACGCAAAGGTGGCGCTTATGCTTGGTTTGAAACGCAGGACGCGATCGGTTACTACAAGGAATTTTTGAAACCTAAAATCATCTATTCAGAAATAACCAAATACCTTCCGTTTTTCTTTGACGCAAGTGGCAAATTCTATGGGAATCAAAAGTCATTCTTTATCACGAGCGATCACGAATCGCTTCCCTATTTAACAGCAGTTTTGAACTCAGATTTATTCCGTTGCTGCTTCCGTGACAATTTCCCTGAACTGATGGGTCACACATACGAGGTCCGCAAAATCTTCGTGGACAAAATTCCCATCAAGAAACCGACCGACGCCGAGGTCTGCCTGTTTGAGCGGTTAGTCCCCCTCATCCAATTTGCCAAAGCTGATGTCGAAGCGAACCTCGGAGCCGCCACTTTCCTCGAGCACGTCATCGACGCCTGCGTGATGGAGTGTTATTTTCGTGAACACATGGCCGAGCGAGACTTGTTGTTCATCGATCAACTTGCACCGCTCGTCGCGGGGTACGACGCCGAAGCCAGCGATGCAAAGCAACGTGACTTCCTCACATACTTGCACGGCACACTCAACGCGCCCAGCCATCCGATCCGCAATCAATTGATTCGCCTCACCGCCGACAGTCCTGACTTGCTTGCCGTCATCAAGGCAGAGGGGAAGGTATGAAATCGCGGCTGCAACGCATCGAAATCCGAAACTTCAAAGCCTTCCGCGAATTCACGCTCGATCTCGAAGGCCGTCACCTACTCATCTATGGCCCGAACGGCTCGGGAAAATCGTCCCTCTACTGGGCGCTCTACACTTTTCTGCAAAGCGCCCGCAAACCGACCGACGCCGTTGCCAAATACTTCGATCCTGCCGGACCCGAAAGACTGCTCAATATCCACGAGCAGAACGCACCGACGCCACGGCCCGGTAGAATTGCCGTGACGCTTCGGGACTTCGCAACGAAGACCGATACACAATACGAAATCACCAAGGACACACATGGGACGTTAAGACAACCGGTCATTGAAAAAGGTAATCTTGCCAGCGACTTCGTGACCTACCGATTTTTCTTCGGCTTCTCGGATTTCAAGAATTCTGCTGACTTCAATATTTGGCCGCTTTTTAAGCGTGAGATTTTACCCTTCTGCGTTGCCACTGGTGGACGTGCTGGGGACCTGGAAGATCGCTGGAACGTACTACAAACTACTCCTCCCAACCCTAACAGATACAAAGGGCCCGCAGGCGCTAAAGCGTTCCGAGAGTTTGGTGACAAACTCAATGACTACTCTGAAGCGTTGAAGCCGGTCGTTGAGAGCATCAGTAACGCGGCTCAAGAATTCTACGATACGCACTTTGCTGCGAATGGTGAGGACAAGATATCGCTGAAACTGGGTGTGACAGCGTCCGCTTATCACTCAAAGACATATAAAGTAACCATGCCGCCCGTATTGAAATTTGGAATACAGGTGAATGGAACAGAAGTGAGGAAGCCTCAGAGCTTCTTGAACGAAGCGAAAATGACGCAACTTGCGATTTCAATTCGCTTTGCCGCCTCGCTCGTAAATCTCCATGACTCTGACCTGAAGCTACTCGTGCTTGACGACCTTCTCGTCAGTCTCGACATGAGCAACCGGATGAAAGTCGTTGAAATCCTTTTGTCCGAAACCTTTGCTCCCTACCAAAAGATCATCCTGACTCACGAACTTGGCTTCTTTCGCGAATTCCGCCGCAAAGTCGGTGCCGGTCATACCGACTGGTGCTTCTTCAGGCTGGAAGGCACTCCAAACGCAAACATTGTCTGCAAGAGCGAGAAAACAGAAACTCAAAAAGCTGAGGAGTACCTGCGTGGTTACAATCTCGACGAAGCAGCGCTGTATCTCCGCAAGGCTGCAGAGGATATGGGGCGGCGTTGGAGAGAATGGCTGGAGAAACGGCAACTGCCTCCCGGCAAGTTTTTTACTCTCACGGAAAATCTCCGCGCTGCAAAAGCACACTTGGTCAGCGAACTCCCGCTGAAGATCTTGGTCAAGATTGTGGAACAGATTCCGACTGTCCACCGAAACTTGCTGGTTGCTTCGTCGGACGAGGACATTGACAATCACGCTGAATTGGATCCGACAACCAAAGGCATAATCAAGTCAAAGAGGAATAGCCTCCGCCAGGCGTTTAGCACCGAGCACAGCGAGCGTCTTCGAAAGATCAAACTCATTGACGACATCCTTGCCTGTACCGAACGGGTCCTCAACCCCGCCGCACATGCCGGAAGCCCACCGCTTTATGAAAAGGAAGTACAGGATGCGCTTGACCTGATCAAGCAATTGGAATCAGCACTAACGCAATGAAGGCTCAATTTGCCGAAAACCAAACGGTTTCAGGGCTCATTTCACTCGTTTCCGTTCCATTCTCGTTGCGAGGCTCGCGACGCATCTGTCTGAAGACGTCCCACCATGTTTCGGGCGAAACCTGGTGACAGGTCTTATGTCCGGTGGTACACTCACGAACGGCCACCGCTGAACGCAATTTGATTCGATGCGAATTAACGGTTCGGGCAGCTTCCGATTGTGACCGAATTTTGCGGAGTCGAGAATTTGGACAGAAACTGGGACAATCTGGAAGCAGTCGAGACTCACCGCGACAAAGTCAGCGGTGCATGGGTCTTTCGTGGCACCCGCGTTCCAGTCGCAGCTCTGTTCGAGAATCTTCGCGACGGTGCGACCGTTGATCAGTTTCTCGAATGGTTCCCCGGTGTAAGTCGCGCCGATGTGGCATCGGTCTTAAATCACGAAGTCTCACTGCTGACGAAGTCGGATGCAGCATGAGGATCCTGTTTGATCAGGGGACTCCAGTTCCTCTGCGGCGGCACTTGCCTGAGCATTCGGTTGCCACTGCTTTTGAACAAGGTTGGTCCGATTTGGCAAATGGAAAACTGCTGGATACAGCCGAGCAGTCAGGCTTCGAATTACTGGTGACAACGGACAGCAACCTGCAGTACCAACAGAATCTGACCGAACGACGAATCTCGATCATCGTTCTGCGATCAACATCGTGGCCACGTATTCAGAAATCGATTGCCGCAATTCAGGCGGCCATTGAGCGAGCCTCTGTCGGGACGTACGAAGAAATCGACGTTCCCGCTACCAATTGAGGCAGAATCGCTGGCTGGTTCGCAGCGAGTCGAAACACGAATCTGCTGAGTGTTTTCAATTCACAGTGATCAGGCCGTGGGACTGTTCTTCCGCAACCATGCTGGAAGGCGTCTCTCAGAGAAGCCGGAAACAGTTGAGGGGAGCCGAAGGACACGAGTCACCATGACAAAGATGACTCACAAGCACACAGACCACGTTGCAAAACGCATGAAAGAACGGTATCTAATCCAGATAAATAAACTCATTCAGATTCAGCGCCACAAGGCAGAAATATTTCCGAGCCTGTTCAGCAGTCATGTTCTGTTCGCTCTGCAATGCGCTGA
>JAYUVA010000251.1:0-3788 GCA_043754375.1 Candidatus Kuenenia sp.
TGAACGCTGGCTTCCATTTGAGGCTTTCCGGCTGACATGTACTGCGTGCGGCATTGGCGATCGAGCAGTTCAACGATCTACTACATTCATAATGCAAGGTAGTCTTGTCCCGTTTGGCAATTCAGGTCAACGCCAGTTTCTGATTGCTGTGTCGCGGCACATCTGGCGGTCGAAAGCCGGACAATTGCGAAAGTTTCAATTCCTCGAGACGTTTTTCCGAAAGCGAGATGATTTGGAGTGAGATCAGCGTTGGACTTGATTCGACCTGTGTTTGGACGTATCCCACCGTGTCTGCGGTCGCAATGTTCTTGCTGGTGCAGAAAGCATTGAAGTCCTTCCCGGCAGGAAGGACCTACAAAAAAAGGGTGTTTTGTGGATCTTCCGAATCTTCCGCCGCTGTTCGTCTATGGGGCGATTCTGGTTGGGTTTGTATTTACCAACCTGCTGCTGGCCCATACGCTGGGTCCTCGGAAACACACCCCTGTCAAGGATATGCCATACGAATCCGGCATGGACCCTGTCGGTGACGCGAGACAGCCTTTTGACGTGCGGTTCTATCTTGTGGCAATTCTGTTTCTCGTCTTCGACGTGGAACTGCTGTTTTTGTATCCGTGGGCGGTGAGCGCCTATAGTGAGCTTGGAATTCCGCCGGAGCTTCGCGATACAGTGTTTGGAGTCATGCTTGTTTTCATGGCGACTCTGGCACTGGCGTGGGTTTATGCATGGCGGAAGGGAGTGTTTCGATGGCGGTAGGTCTCCCCGAAAATATCTTTATGACCAAACTGGATGCGGCGGCCAGCTGGGCTCGTTCCAACAGTTTGTGGCCCATGCCATTTGCCACAGCCTGCTGCGGCATCGAACTGATGGCGACTGCCGCGTCACGACATGACCTCGCTCGATTCGGTGCGGAAGTCATGCGTTTCAGTCCACGGCAGTGCGATCTGTTGATCGTGGCCGGTCGAGTCGTCATGAAAATGCTGCCCGTGCTCCAGCGCATCTGGTTGCAGATGCCCGAACCCAAGTGGTGCATTTCAATGGGAGCCTGTGCGTGTTCAGGCGGGGTGTTTGATACTTATGCCGTCGTGCAGGGGGTTGACCGATTTATTCCGGTCGATATGTATGTTCCCGGCTGTCCTCCGCGTCCTGAGCAGTTGTTGGCTGCGGTGATTGACATGCAGGCAAAGGTTCGTCGAACGGGTACAGTTATGGGTAAAGAATTCATGGCTCGCGATACGCCGATGGGGCCCGAACCATTCGAATCCGAAGAACGTTATCGCATTCAGGACGCCCATCTCGTGCAACTCGGGAATTTCTCAGCTGCCATGACGTCCGCTGGGATGAAGCGAGGAACCGGGAATCATGGTTGAACTCTCCGACTTACAGCAAGGGTTCGGGACGGAATTGTTAGAGAGCACTTTTCGCGACAATCGCAGGATTGATGTCCCTGCGGCGAAGTTGTTTGATCTCCTGAGCTGTCTGAAATCTGATCACGGTTTCAACACCCTGATCGATATGACAGCCGTGGATTATCTGGAGTACGAAGGTGCCACGGACCGATTTGGCGTCGTCTACATGCTGCTGGATGTGTTTGGAGGCGAGCGTCTGATTGTGCGAACGGCGGTGAACCTTCCGGATCCAGCTTTGCCGTCCGTCTATTCGCTCTGGCGCGCGGCGGACTGGATGGAGCGTGAAGTGTTCGACATGTTTGGAATTGTCTTCGAAGGCCATCCGGATCTGCGGCGCATCCTGATGCCGGAAGAGTTCGCTGCGTTTCCACTGCGCAAGGATTATCCGCTCAAGGGACGCGGCGAACGGCATAATTTCCCGGTGATCACGCGGGCCGGCAGCTGAAGTGGCGTTCAGGCGAGCGGCTGGGCGTCAGCCCTCCGTGTGAGTTTTGCCCGCGAATATCGCGAATCAGCCCGCATGGGATGCAGTGGTGTAGGCCGGACCAAGCGAAGCGCAGTTCCGGCAGGCTCTACTCCGCGCGGTCGGAAATGAGTCTGGGGAACGGAGCGGCGTGAGCCCAATGGTACCTTGTGTTTGTACCGGCAAGCTGACGCATGCCGCTCACCAATCGTCTCACACATGACCGCGCGGAGTAGCCCGAATTTGCAGGCCACAATGAATTCTCTCGTTCACACCCTTGCGAAGGTCATTCTGTTCGTCACGACGTTCGTCGTCACGCTCGCTGCCCCAATAAACGCCCACCTGCTGAAGCTCAACGGCAAAACGATGGGTTCGTACTATGCGATCACCATTGATGGGGCGACCGAGTCCAATGCCGCCGAGATCCAGGCAGAGATTGAAACGGTTCTGGCAGACGTCAATCAGCAAATGTCAACGTGGGATCCAGAATCGGAGATTTCCCGGTTCAATCAGTCTGACACTACCGATTGGTTTCCCGTGAGTCCTGGCTTCGCCGAAGTGGTATTGGAGTCGATCCGACTTCACAAAGTTACTCGTGGAGCCTTCGATCCAACGGTCGCACCGCTGATTGATCTGTGGGGTTTTGGCGCGAAGCGACCAAAGTCCTTTCCGACTCAGGAAGCGATTGACCTGGCTCGAAGCAAAACAGGCATGCAATTCATCGAAGCGCAGCAGGAACCGCCGTCGATTCGCAAAACCAACTCAGGTGTCACGTTGAATCTTTCCGCGATCGCGCCGGGTCATGGCTCCGACCGATTGTCTGAGCAATTGACAAAGCTGGGTTATCCCTCGCATGTGGTGGATATCGGCGGTGAAGTCCGGACCGGGATCATTAAAGTCAACGGCGAAAAGTGGCGATTAGGTGTTGAATCGCCGTTCGGCGAGATTCACCGAGTGATTGAACTCACGGAAAAGTCCGTTTCCACATCCGGAAACTATCGGAATTACTTCGAGTACAAAGGCGTTCGGTATTCTCACACAATCGATCCGGCGACAGGTCGGCCCGTGATGAATCCTCCTGCTTCGGTGTCGGTCCTGAGCGATTCGTGCATGACGGCCGATGGTCTGGCGACAGGCTTAATGGTGATGGGAATTGAGCAGGGTTTACAGTTCGCGAAACAGCAGGGGTTGTCTGTTCTGTTCCTGGATGTGGTGGATGGAAAGACGATTGTTGAACATGCAACCGGCGAATTCCATGCAGGTGCGCAAAGCCTTTCATTTGTAGCCGTACTTGGCATCTTTCTTTTGGCTGTGACCGGAACTGTGGTCAGTGTGCTGGCCAAAAACCGGGTATTCCGAGACCGTTGATACAAACTCGCCTCAATGCCAGTGCTCTGTGAAGGCTTGGAAAAGGGGTCAGCGGTAGGCCGGACCAAGCGAAGCGCAGTTCCAGCAATTGGCCGACCTGCCGGAACGGCGCTCCGCTTGGTCCGGCCTACGGATTCAACCCCAATTCGTTGGGTTGACAGAGCACAAGGGAAGTTGCCTCGAATCGCGGTCTATGGAAAGGCGCTGCGGGCAGAACTGATGCTGATCGCTCGGTTGTGGCCGCGTGTTTCTGCTGCGGCCTCCATCGCTTTCGGACGCCCGACTCCGGAGTTGCCGCGATATTCGCTCGCACTGGATTCAGATCGCCGATTCGTACGTGCCATGCTCAAAATCTCCCGATGAACGAAATACCGCACCAGCCTGTCTTGACAGGAATCGACAGAATTGCCAAATTATTGTCAATAAACGGTTGGCCCCATACTTAGTTGGCCCCATCATTACGGGCCCATAATTACGATCGACAGGGATGTTGGATTTTTTGAGGCATGGGTTTCGGTATTCGATGGAGGGTTGAATCGGAAGAGTCGATG
>JAYUVA010000252.1:0-3070 GCA_043754375.1 Candidatus Kuenenia sp.
AAAGATGTTGTTTTTCTGAGAAGGTTTTTCGCCTTCACCGGGGTTCGGCCTCGTTGAAGGGCAATTCGCAAAGTAGCCGTCACGCTCCGTCGTGACGAGCCGTGAAAAGGGCCACATCAATGAAGACCCCGCGACGATTGATCTTCAGCACATTGGGACTCGTCTGATCGAGGAGCCTTGTTTCGGTTAATGAATGTCGATTGACAAATGCTCATCACGGCGGAGCGTGATGGCTACTTTGGGTTGCGGGCGAAGCCCGCACCAAAAACTATTTCGCCCTCTTTTCGGAATCAATCTCTGTGTGCGGAATCGCAGGAGCACTTTGGTGGAACCCGTCACGGGAAATCTCTGCGACGACGCTGCAGCGGATGACCGACAGTCTTCGCCATCGCGGGCCGGACGCGGACGGGCACTATTTCTGGCCGACAGCAGGTGCGGCACGCAACGCCGCTGCGGCAAAAGCCTCAACGACCACGAGTGTGTCGGGAGTAGCGTTGGGACATCGACGATTGAGTATCATCGACGTCGCCGGCAGTGCACAGCCATTGGGGAACGAAGACAACACCGTTCAGATTACTTTTAACGGTGAGATCTACAATTACTGTGAGCTCCGGACCGAGCTGATCAACGCCGGACACCAGTTCCGAACCGACGGTGACACCGAAGTCATTGTGCATCTTTACGAACAACATGGACTGGACTTCGTCAAGCATCTTCGCGGCATGTTTGCCCTCGCAATCTGGGATGCCAACCGGCAACGGCTGGTGATCGCGCGTGATCGAGCGGGCAAGAAGCCATTCTACTACCGCATGGAAGATGGCCGGCTGTCGTTTGCGAGTGAGCTCAAAGCACTTCTGCAGATCCCGGATGTTCCGCGAACACTGAATCGTCAGGCCGTGCTGCAGTTTCTGACGCTCCAGTATGTTCCGCATCCGCACTGCATTCTGGAAGGATTCCAGAAACTGCCGCCAGCGACGATCGGAGTCCTCGAAAACGGCACCCTGTCACTGCACACGTACTGGTCCGCTCCGTATGACCAGCCGGATTTGAGTCGCGTGACGGTTGACGACTGGCGTGAAGAACTGGATGCCACGCTGACCGAAGCTGTTCGGTTGCGTCTGCGAAGCGATGTCCCCCTCGGCGCATTTCTGTCGGGTGGGATCGATTCGACCGTGATCTGCGGCCTGATGCAGACGCAACTGGATCGACCGGTGCAGACATTTTCCATCGGCTTCCCGATTGCAGCGTTTGATGAACGCGCGTTCGCACGGCAGGCGTCGCAGCATCTCGGGACTGAACATCACGAAGCCGTTGTCACCCCGGACGCACTTTCGATTCTGCCGCAGCTGATCTGGCACTACGACGAACCGTTCGGGGACAGTTCGGCGATCCCGACAATGTACCTGTCACGCATGACGCGCGAACATGTGACTGTGGCGCTCACCGGCGATGCAGGTGATGAACTTTTCTGCGGCTACGAAAGATACCGAGCTGTCAAACTTACGGGGATGGCGGACTTTGTGCCGCCGTGGGCGCGCCGGATCGCATCATCCGTGATTTCTCGATTGCCGACATCGGTGGAACATCGATCCTTCCGCCGTCGTCTGAAACGTCTCCTGGAATCCCTCGCTCAGGATCCGGAACGACGTTATCTGAACTGGATCACAATCTTCAATTCGTCACGTCTGGAATGGCTGGTCACACCGGAACTGTGGGCCCTTGCAAAGCACGAAGATCCGGCAGAGTGCATCATCAGCGCCTTTCAGCAATATCCAAAGCGCGACTTTGTGACGCGCACGACGGCGACCGATCTGCAAACTTACCTGCCCTGCGACATCCTGACGAAGGTGGACATCGCCAGCATGGCCGCGTCGTTGGAATGTCGCTGCCCGATGCTTGACCATCACGTCATCGAACTTGCCGCGCGCATGCCCATTGAAGTGAAGCAGACACTGAAGCAGTCAAAAAAGGTGCTGAGCGAGACATTCAGCCGGCTGATTCCTAAAGACATTCAGACTCGCAGGAAAATGGGCTTCGGCGTACCGATTGATCATTGGTTCCGCGCCGAATTGAAACCACTGCTGCACGATATCCTGCTGTCATCTCGCTGCCTGCAACGCGGTTTATTGAAAGAAGACTCCGTACGACAATTGATCAACGAACACACGTCGGGCAAATTTGATCATGCGTATCGCTTGTGGAACCTGCTCTGCCTGGAACTGTGGCAACGCATGTATCTCGATTCCGCACCCCCGATCACGGCCCCCACGACTTTGTTGTAATTCGGCTGAATTCACAGAGGACGAGAAGTCTTTGCAAAGGGAGGCCTTTGGACAGGCTGGCATTCCTTCTGATGAGAGTTGTTGATGTGGACTTGTTTACTGGTTGAGTTTTGGATGACAGGAGTTTCTGGTTTTGGATGGCCCCAGTATTTCAACGTGCCGAAATCAATTCAATTCTCCTCCGGAACGGACGGGTTCGGGATCAAATCTGCAAGCGTAAACGACTTCGGGCTGAAGACCAGACGATGATGTTCTGGGAACGCTTTTGCAAGTTCATTAAGAAGGATTGGGTCATCAGGCAGGCGGCAAACGATGACGTCGCCGGATAAGTCGGGAGGGTTGACGATATAGCTGAGCTGCTGATTTGTGCCACGTTCATCGACAAGCACAAGGGCCGGATGCTGAACCTGGTCGGACGTTGTCAGGCGTCGGAAGTACTCAAAGCGAACACGAGAAAACGCTTGTTCGCGAAATGCTGTAGTGACTTGTGACGGTCCCCAGAGTGTCTCCGCGTCAACCCAGTTCGGGATCAGGGACGCGACGATCAGCAACGTCAGCCAGAGTGACGACAATCTCGTCCCAAGCTGCAATTGAAGTGTCCAGCTGGCAGTTCGCAGTCCGCATGTGGCCAGCAGGATGAGCAACGGTGCGGTTTCGAATACATAGTGCCAGTGCATAATGCCATCGTACCAATACGGGATATGGACGGCATGCAGCGTCAGCACCGAACAAAGCAGCAACAGCGGACGACGGTCATGGCGATCAAAGCAAGTGGCCAATGCCGCGAT
>JAYUVA010000253.1:0-4546 GCA_043754375.1 Candidatus Kuenenia sp.
CCCATGTCGTTAACAACAGCATTCTTCTTTTGCGATCTCTGCGTTCTTTTGCGGCCATCAAATTCAATCAAGCACTTTTCAAAACAGGACAATCAGTCAATGCAACTCATAGAAGGTGCGGCGGGCGATCCGCAAAACGCTCAGTTTCTGTGTCGCGCCTGTCAGTTGGCATACCTGCCCGAAGCTGCAGGGAATAAGGGCTTCAAAGACGATCTGGGGCTGTCCGCGAAACTGTTCAGCATTGACAATACGCAGGTTTACGTTGCCGAAAATTCCGATCATCTGGTCGTGGCTTTCCGCGGCACGGAAGATCCGACCAGCATTGACGGACTCAAGGACTGGTTGCTCACCCACGCCATGAATCTGCTGGTCGTGCCCGAAGGACGACTAGGGCATGACCTGTCGGCAGCAGGTGTCGGCGCAAAGTTCCATAAGGGGTTTGTCGATGCGATCGCGGAGATCTGGGAACCGCTCAGTGACGAAGTCGAGGCAGGAATGAAACAGTCTGACCGCCCACTGTGGATCACGGGCCACAGTCTCGGCGGAGCCCTGGCTTTACTTGCCGCTTGCCGGAAGCCTGATCGATGACGTCTGGAAGTATGTGAACCTGCAGATCTCAGCCCACTTCCTGGATGCCTACGATGGACTGCTGAAGCAGAAGTAGGGAATGGAGACGCACAATGAAATCAATTGCATTTGTCAACGGGACAGTCGTACTGCCCGATCGATTGCTTCACGACGGCATGGTCTGCTGTGAAGACTCAAAGATCATCTCCGTCGCTGAGCGCGGACCACTGTCGGACGATGTTGAAATCATTGACGCGAAAGGCGGAGTCATCGCGCCGGGTTTCATCGACCTGCACGTCCACGGCGGTGCCGGGGCGGACTTCATGGATGGCACGCCGGAAGCCGTCATCAGCGTCTGTGCCGCCCATCTGCGGCATGGTACCACGACGATTTTTCCCACCACGACAACCGGCAGTTTTCTTCAGATCATGGACATGATCGATGCGTGTGCGGTCGCTTCGCAGCAGTTGTCGCAGTCACCTGCGCGGGCCGCTCGCATCGCCGGCGTGCATCTGTACGGGCCATACTTTGCGGAAGACAAAGTCGGTTGTCATGCGGCCGATGGGCGCCGAAGTCCGATTGTCAGTGAATTTCAGAAGTACTTCGATACCGGACTCATTCGCATCGCGACCTGCGCGGCCGAACTTCCGGGAGCCAGCGTGTTCTATCACATCGCTCGCCAGAACAACTGCCTCATCACCTGCGGGCATTCGAATTCCACATGGAACGAGATGCAGGCGGCGTTCGATGCCGGGATGAGACATGTCGATCACTTCTGGTGCGCCATGAGTTCCGTGCCGTCGATCAGGCAACGCTGCAACGTTCCCATGCAGGGCAGCATGGCGGAATTTGTGCTGATGAACGCAGACATGAGTACCGAAGTTATTGCTGACGGTTGTCATCTGGCTCCGGAATTGCTGGAGTTTGCCTTCCGCATGAAGGGTGCTGATCGACTCTGCCTTGTGACTGACTGCAATCGAGCGCTGGATATGCCGCCTGGCGAATATCGCTTCGGCAACGCTGCAGACGGAACAATGTTTCGCAACGACGACAAAGTCGGATGGGCACCCAATGGGAGTTTGGCGAGTTCAATTGTCGGAATGGACTCCATGGTACGTCACATGAAACGGAACACTTCAGCAAGTTTGTCGCAGGTGATTCGCATGGCCAGCCTGACGCCCGCTGAGCGCACCGGAATCGCGGATGCGACCGGCAGTCTGGACGTCGGCAAGCAAGCCGATATTCTGGTCATGGATAACGGACTGCACGTTGTCGATGTGTTCGTAAGTGGTCTGAGAGTTGGTTCCATGGACAATGCACAATGAGCCGGCCGACTGCGAATTCCAGCGAAACAATCCTGTTTGTCACCGGACGACTTGCGGAGCCAGGATTGCGCGAAGTCATTGCTGGCATCGCGGAGAAACTGGGCTTTCGCTACGAAATTGCGGTCCCCGGCATTCAGGTCGCCGCACTGCTGCATGTGAGCCTGTTGATCAAACGGCTGACAATTCCGCATGACATCAGTCGCGTAATCCTGCCTGGCTGGTGCCAGGGAGATCTCTCCGAACTGCAACAGCACTTCGGCAAACCGTTCGAACTGGGCCCGCGCGACCTGTACGATCTGCCAGAGTATTTCGGACTCAGCAAACGCCGAACGGCAGATCTCAGTCGCTATTCCGTCGAAATCCTCGCGGAAATCAATCATGCGACGCGCATGCCGCTGTTGGAAATTGTCCGCGAAGCAAAGGCGTTGGTCGCGTCCGGAGCGAACGTGATCGACGTCGGTGGCGTCCCTGGCGAAAGCAGTCCGCGGATTGCCGAGATTGTGACGACTCTACGCAGCGAAGGACTGCGGGTTTCGATCGATAGTTTCGATCGCCAGGAAGTCGAGCAGGCAGTCAAGGCCGGCGCAGAACTTATCCTGAGCTGCAATCATGCCAACATCGACTGGGTTGCAGAACTTGGTGTGGAGGTAGTCGCAATTCCGGATGTGCCGCAAGATCTGGCGTCACTGGATCGTTTGATTGTGCGCCTGCGTGAGGGAGACACTGCGTTTCGTGTCGATCCGATCATTGAACCGATCGGCATGGGGTTTACGGCATCGCTGCAGAGATACATGCGGGTGCGCGAAACGTATCCGGACGTGCCAATGATGATGGGGATCGGGAACATCACTGAACTGACGGAAGTCGATTCTGGCGGGGTCAACATGATTCTGGCGGCAGTGTGTGAAGAACTCGGGATTCAAAGCGTGCTGACGACGCAGGTGATCAACTGGTGCCGCTCGTCCGTCGCAGAGTTCAATGTCGCCCGCCGTGTGATGTACCATGCCGTCGCGGCCAGAACGATTCCCAAACATCTCACCTCCGCTCTCGTCATGCTGCGTGACGCCCGATTGAAGCCGAGATCGGAGGAATCACTGCGGCAACTCGCTGCCGCATTGACTGATCCGAATTTTCGGATCTTTGCAGACGCGGGTGAGCTGCATCTGATGAACCGCTACGGCCACTGGCGCGGACGCGATGTGTTTCGACTTTTCGAACAGGCAACATCGAGCAATGCAGTTCCAGGCATTTACGGCAATGTCCCGATTCCACAACTTGGTGGTCCATTCGACGACGCTGGCGGCTCGACTCAGAGAGTCAAGTTACGAGGACCAGTGCCCCGACCCGAAGTTTCCATTGACGCCAGCCACGCCTTCTATCTGGGTTATGAACTCGCCCGGGCAGAAATCGCATTGCATCTCGGCAAGCAGTATACTCAGGACGAACCGATGCAATGGGGCCTCCTCGGCCCAACTCACGCCTCATCCACTGCCGCTGTACACGCGAATGATCGCGCCGAGACGACCGAGGAGTCTGTCTGAATACCGCTGTCCTTGTGAGCGGCAATGCACTAGCCGCCGGTTTCTTCAGGTGAATTACCCGTGGCGAGCGGGCTGTTGATTTAGGGACGATTAGGAGTGTTTTCGTTGAACCCGATGCCAGAGGCGCGGCATTTCGAAGGGATTCCTCCCCGTTGGGTCGGGTTAAACCAGAGTGCATATCAAGTGCCTGTCACCTGAAGGATGTGTCAGAATGCCCATCCGCCGATCTATGCGATCGAATCCACGTGCCCATCTTCCATGTTGATGACACGGTCAGCGATGTCCAGAATTCGGGGGTCGTGAGTCACCATCAGAATGGGACAATGGCGATCCCTTGCCAGTTCCTGCAATAACATGACAACATCGCGTCCTGAGTGACTGTCGAGAGCGGCGGTGGGTTCGTCGGCCAGAATCAGTCTGGGCTTTGTGACGAGTGCTCGCGCGACAGCGACGCGCTGTTTCTGGCCGCCTGAAAGTCGAGCCGGAAAGTAATCCAGTCGATCACCAAGCCCCACACCTGTTAAGAGTTCCACCGTCAGGCGGGAGGCTTCATCGTGACTGACTTCCGGATGCAACTGAAACATCAGCTCCACATTCTGCCGGGCCGTCATGAAGGGTAACAGATTGTGCTGCTGAAAGATGAATCCGATTTCACGGCGAACTTCAACAAGATCATGCATGCTGGCGGTGTGCAGTGATCGCGACAGAACATCCAGTTCTCCGTCCCGCACTTTCCGCAACGCACCGATCAGTGTCAGCAACGTCGTCTTACCGCTGCCACTCGGGCCCGTCAGCAGGACAATTTCGCCCGCCGCGACTTCCAGGGTCACGTCAAACAACACCTGTTTTTTCAGGTCGCCCTCACCAAACGAGAAGTTAATATGCCGCGACGAAATCACGGGGAGTGCTGCGATTGTTTCTGTCATCGGAATGAAATCTTCTCCATGAGTCTGTCTGAATACCGCTGTTTCGGTGAGCGGCAAGGCGCTCGCGGTCTGTTGATTGAATCGTTTAACTTGGCGCGGGCTTCGCCCGCAACCCAAAGTGGCCATCACGCTCCGCCGTGATGAGCATTTGTCAATCGACATTCATCAACCATGAACGAACTCCACG
>JAYUVA010000254.1:0-7799 GCA_043754375.1 Candidatus Kuenenia sp.
GTCAATCCCGGCAGATGCCTACTTCCGTTGCCGCTGGTAAATCTCGGCGAGGATGTCTTCGACGGATTTGAGTTTCTTGCCGGATTCCATGATGGTCTCGATACGGTCGCGGGCGTCCTGAGGGCTGTGGCCAACGCTGACGAGAGCTTCGTAGGCCTCAGACATGAGGTCGGAAGCGTTGTCCGGTGCATCGGGGATGCGGGCGGAGATCATCAAGGCGAACTTAGTCATCTTGCGCCGGAGTTTGGCGACGATACGTTCGGCCATGGCAGGTCCAATGCCGGGGAGCGTACTCAGGGTCTTGACGTCCTTCTCTTCAATCGAAGTCGCGATTTCCCGCACCGGTCTTACCATGGCGCGGAGCGCTTTCTTTACGCCCAGGCCATCGACCGAGCACACAAACTCGAAGAACTCCAGCTCTGCTTCGTTCATGAACCCGATCATGCGCGGCGTGAGTCGCCCCTGTTGCGGATTGCCTTCGAGATACTCAATCGTGCGGAGGCTGACTTCCGTATCCAGCTTCGACTGCAACTGCCGCCGGACTATGTCAGGCAATAAAACTTCGTGATCAAATCCACCGATGCGAATCGTGGCACAGACTTCGTTCAGACCCACAAGCAGGCCGGTCACACGAGTAATCAAGGAAGCACCTCAAATTGTCAGTTGAACAGATTGGAAAAGGGGTCAGGAACCAATTGTGCCGAGCACCCTTCGGGCCATTTGGCTATTGGTTCCTGATTGGAAAAAGGGTCAGGAACCAATAGTGCGGAGCACCCTTTGGGCCATTTGGCTATTGGTTCCTGACCCCTTTTCCAATCTACGCGGCAAAACGCACGGAATGGTACAGGCACAATGCAACGGCGGAAGCATCGGCGACATCGTTTGGTTCGGGCAGCTTCGTGAGTCTCAGTGCCGCCTGAACGGCGAGTTGCATCTGATCCTTCGGGGCTTTTCCGCTGCCGGTCAGGAGTCGTTTGACCTCAGCGGGAGTGTAGTGGATCACGGGGATTCCGGCATCGGCGATCGTCATCAGAATCGCACCGCGCGCATGTGCCAGCAGCAGTGACGACTTGACGTTGAGTGCGTTCGAAAACACCTGCTCAATCGCCACAATTTCCGGCTTCAGTTCGGCCAGCACTTCACGCATTCCACAACCAATCTCATGCACGCGCTGATGCAGACTTAAGGTTTTCGTGGACTGAATCACGCCGCCTTCCCGCAGGAATGGCCCGCGCGATGTTCGTTCAATCAGCGCGTAGCCAGTACGGTTGAGACCCGGATCGATGCCCAGATATCGAGTCTGTTTCTGAACAAGGTTTTGAGAACGTACGGTGAATTCCATGCTCACGTCCGTGTGAAGTGTGTTGCAGGGTCTGGAAAAGGGGTCAGGAACCAATAGCTAAATAGCCCAGAGGGTGCTCCGCACTATTGGTTCCTGACCCCTTTTCCAGCCGGGTTAATCGGTTTCATTCGTCATCAATACAATAACGTCTGCTGAGATCGATTCGCCACGTCCCACAGGGCCAACTCTTTCACCAGACTTTGCTTTGACATTCACAACATCGGATGGCACCCTCAACAGCTCTGCCAGCCGGTTACGAATCTTTGGTTTCCATAAGACCAATCGAGGTCGTTCGGCATGAATGGTACAATCGAGGTTGATAATTCTCCAACCACCTTTCAATACACTCTGCAGCACGGCATCCAGCAGCTTCGTCGAATCTGCATTTTTCCATTCCTCACTGGTGTTCGGAAACCATTCACCGATATCACCCTGCCCTGTCGCCCCCAGGATGGCGTCGATCACTGCGTGCAGCAGCACATCGGCATCACTGTGCCCGTCGAGTCCAAAGTCGGCATCTGTGACATGGACGCCGCCGATGATGAGTGGTCGTCCATGAATGGTGCGATGCATATCGTGGCCTTCGCCGACGCGCAGACTGGACGGTTTCGATCTATCGCTGGCCATCAGTGGTTTCTGCAGAGAACAATTTAATATCCTTCCGGCAATCTATGCCGGAGTACGTGAGCTGCACACGGCACACGGTCTTCAAAATCCTCGGAATTTGCCAGTTCAAACATGTCTCCGCGAGTCTGCCGTTGACTCAAAAACGACGTCTGCCGTACGGTTCGACGATTCCGGGTCCACGGAGGTTGCTGAAAATCGGTAAGATTCGTCAGGAGTCTGTCGGAATACCGATGTTTTTGTAAGCGGCAAGGCGCTAGCCGCCGGTTTTTTCAGGCGAATTACCCGCAGCTAGCGCCTTGCGGCTCACCGTTTTGGAGTATCGGGACAGACTCCTCGGCGAATTGAATCGTTTGGTTCCTACACGAAGATTTCACCATGTCAAAAGCACCAGCACTCGCTGCGGCAACACTTATGTTGTTGCTGCCGGGCTGCGCGCTCTTCCATGCGAACGGCGAGGTGTCAAAGAACATTGCCTCGCCCCGTGAATGGTTCGGGGAGAAATCGGAAGCGAACGATGGCCCGACACTCAGCACGGCAAGGCTGGAAGCCAGTATTGTGACAAGGCCGGCAAATGATGAGCGAATTCGTCAGCATGTGTGGCTGGAACTGGATGAGAGCGGTCTCATGGCACCGGATCGGCGTCAACGGCTGAATCAAAGTGGATTTCGCGTCGCCGTCGCAAGCGGAACAGCTCCCTGGGCCCTGCAAAGTCTGGCACGTGAAGCCCAGGCGGCTTTGCGATCTACAGAAGGCCAGGCAGCACCAGAGATCCAAATGAAGGACCAGTTCAGTGCGATGGGACCGGTGTTCAGTGTCATGCAGAATTGTAAAAGTCTTATTGAAGTTCAAAGTCAGCTTGATTCGTCCATTTTGCCACTCAAAGAACTTCCGGAACTCGCCGCACTGCGCGATCAATCCGGACTACGGTGCGTGATGGAAGTGTCAGTCAAGGAGCTCACGGACGAAATGGTTCTGCTGAGCGTGTTGCCTCAGATTCACATTGGAGCCAACACGCCCCGGTTCAGCATCAGCGGTTCGATGGAACAACTTCCCGTGCGGCAAAACATTGTACCGCTCTACGACCAGCAGTTCACCGTCCGGCTGCACACCGGAGACATTGTCGTCATCGGTCAGCAACGATCAGAGACATGGAACTCGGGCCGCCTGTTCTTTGAACCTCTCTCTGGCAGCGCTGCGACCGAACGGCTGCTGATGATTCGCCTGGCGGGCGTCGATCAGATGAAGGGGCAGAGTGATTCGTCATTCCGGCTGGGCGCTTATGACAAGGATTGAAACCGGGGCTCTGGATTCAACTCAACCATCACCGCCGTTATTGCATCTGGTCCTGTATCAGCCTGAGATCCCCCAGAACACCGGCAACATTGGTCGCACCTGCGTTGCGATCGGTGCCAAGTTGTGGCTCATTCGTCCGTTAGGATTTCGCGTCGATGATCGGTCGCTGAAACGAGCAGGCATGGACTATTGGCAACACCTCGACTGGCAAGTTGCTGACAGTTGGGACGACGTGCGAAAGAGCCTGCCGGATTCCCAGGTCTGGTGCCTGACCAAAACAGCCACCAGGCTTGTCTGGGAGGCCACATTTCGCGCAGGCGACGTGCTGCTCTTTGGAAGCGAATCCCGAGGTCTTCCTGCTTCAATTCTGAACGAGAACCCTGCCAGGAATCTCAAACTGCCCATGAGTGATCTCGTTCGCAGTCTCAATCTTGCCAGCACCGCCAACACAGTTGCATACGAAGCCGTGCGACAGTTGGGGGGCTTGCGTCTGGGGCCTGGCCGTTTGTAACCCGATGCGTGATCAGTTTTTTTTGCGGCTCAATCTCGGCAGGAAAGTCCCGCGCTGACCCCTCAGGTTCGTGTGACCAGAATCAAGATATGTGGGTTTGGGCTGGCTTCGTTTCGCTCACACCGCCCCCACGGCTCCCAACGCCCATTTGCCAGCTTCAAAGGTTGCCAGGTACACACGGTCGCCGCCGCGACGTTTGGCTTCGTACATCGCGCGGTCTGCTTCCTTGATCAGAGTATCGGCGCGAACCACCGTGAAATCCTGTGGCACATAAAGCACGGCACCCAGGCTGCAGGTGATCGTTCGATCAAATTCGGCTGACGTCAGATCAGTGCGGATACGACCGAGAATCTGATCGGCGATCAATGTGAGCATATCAGCGTTGACGTCTTTGAGCGTGATCACAAATTCATCGCCGCCGTACCGCACCACGGAATCCGTCAGGCGAATACATTCCCTCAAAATGCCGGTCAACTGCTGCAGCAACAGGTCTCCTGCCGGATGGCCTTCCGTGTCGTTGATCGATTTGAATCCATCAATGTCGATAAACATCAGTCCGATCGGAACACTGTGTTCATGGGCCTGTTGAATGGTTGAAGTGAGAGCAGCCCCCAGCCACGCGCGATTGAATGCGCCCGTCAGATGATCGCGCCAGACGTCGTCCTGCAGCGATTCGACCTGCTCTTCAGCAGCCATGCGGATGCGTTCAGCACGTCCGACAGCCACATGTGCATTGACGAGTCGGAGCTGACATGTGATGGCAATCTCCGCGAGGAGTCGTTGTGCTTCCGTCAGAATGTGTTCCAGTTCCGGTGGGCGACCCACATCGATTCCGAATGCGGCACTCAATTCACCGACGCGCTGATCCACTTCGCCCAGCATTCGATAAACATCGTTTGGTCGCATTGCGAACACCTGCATCAACATTCGCTCAATGTGTTCCCGGCTGCAGCTCAGATTGTGGCTGATTTCTTCCAGATACTCCGCTACATGCGCGGCGGTGATCAGTGCCGCCGACAATGAAACGCTGGAGGCAAATTTCAAAGGCACGACGCGATGAGCAGACGCATGATGCACGGCGATCGCGTCGATGATTTCCGGGTCAAGATTCCAGCGACGACACAACCCAAGGCCGACTTCGACGTGCGTAAATCCTAACCACTCCTGCTCACGCTGACGCTGCGAACGATCGTCATCGACTTCCAGTACATTTTTGACATATTCTTCGCGGCATGTGTGAAGCAAAGCCAGGCGACCGATATCCTGAACGAGTCCGGCAAGGAACCAGTTGGCGGGATCGATCCGCTTTCCCTGACGATCCGCCAGCATCTCAGCAGTGGCGGCCTGCATGAGAGATTCTCGCCAGATCTGCTGATAATACGGGCGCAGAGTCAGCGAGTTTCGGTTCTGATATTCCGCCAGACAAAAGCTGAGCACGAGCGTCCGGACCATCGTCGAACCCAGACGTGGTACGGCCATTTCAATTGACGAGGCCCGTGTACGCATTCCCAATAGAGCAGAATTTGCAGTTTTCAGGATGCGCCCGGCAATTGCGGGATCGGCGCGAATCGCTTCGATCATTTTGTCAAAGTCCGGTTCCGGACTGCGGGCGATTTCCACAATTCGAGCGGCAACTTCCGGAAGACTCGGAAGGCGATCGGAAGCAAGCACGGAATCGAGTGAAATCGGCACAATGAATCTCCGACATCCAGCCATCGCGACCGGGAGCGTTCAGGAAAAAAATCACCAAGTGTTGCCATATCGCCACATGCAAACCTGGCTCAACAAAAGCGGTGACGACGGCAATTCGAATCCGGCTTCGGGTAAATACCCATGCCTTGATTGCGCCCCGATGACCGGTTTTGCGGGCTGAAGAGATTAGACTGGTGTGCAGTTCTGAAGGATCACCAAAAAAAACGCCGCAGCGTATGTTGCTGCGGCGTTTTCAATTTTTAGATTCGCGAAACCGGGATCACGCGACGTCGAAGACTTCGACACTTTCTTCAGCCAATTCGTCATCGACGAACAGGTTTCCGACGCTGCCGGGACCATGATCGTAGCAGTCGTCCGAATGCCACAGCGGCAGGCCAGCGGCATAACGGGCCGCAAGCATCATCACTTTTTCTTCTGAGCCAGGCTTGGCGGCCGTCGGGGCGGCAGGGTCTACTCCAAGTGATCGCAGTTCTTCCTCAAATCCAGCATCCAGATCGCTGAGGAATTCATATCCCTCAATTTCTGAAAGTGATTCAAGTCCTGATTCCATTTCCACATAATAAGTCGACATTCAGAAGCTCCAGTGGGGGGCAAACCTGTTGCACAAATCTGTTCATTATTTCGTGTGCTCCTTCCCTGAAGTACTTGCTGGGTCCGGATTTGCTCACATCAGTCTGTCGCGGCAATCAGCTCTTTTGACAGACAGGTGAGACGCCCAAAGTCCAAATTCCAACACAAGTGATTCCGAATCCATCCGGAGGCGGATTCTTGAGTCCGCGGTGCCGAATGTCAACAAAAATTTACAATCAGCCCTGTCGATTCCAGCGAACTGAGGTTTCGGCATCCCTCGCATGGCTTTCTGTCGCGATCTTTGAAAGGACGCATCCGCGTAAACTGCCTATTTTAGCGGCTCTTCCCAGTTCGAACACTGTTCTTGAGCCCGGTGTCGACTTGAGAAATGTGGTACACCCGATCGAAGGGTGCAATTGGTTGCAGTGAAACGCGATCCTGCTGACCACACATTGATTGCCTACACCCGGGTCTTCACTTCCGCGTATCCAGATCGAGTCGCATGGGTGAGGCTGCTGGCGATGGATCCAGGAACTCAGACCCTCCCATACCGCAACAGTTGTGAGCATTGGTTCAGAGACGACACCCATGTCTGTCGCATTGCAGACCGCGCTCGCCAGCGGCACGACAGACGACCTTTACTGTCGATCCTGGCGACTCTCCGTTCGTGCCACCAACATTCCGCAGTGAGTTCGCGGAAACTGGTACCTGGGGCATTCCGGACTGGCCCGAAGAATGACTTTGCTGTCGTTGGGGATTAGAATCCCGTCGGCGGAGCGACGCGTTTACGGTACGATCCAGACGCCTCGCACTTCAGAAGCCCAATTATTCCGTCGCTGGTGCGGTCGGTTTTGGGCGATTCGGGCATGGGTTCTGAAATGGCAGTTGACCACCACGCCAGGCGCCTTTCGCTTCGTGTTTCAGTTCCGCATACTTCTGTGCGAGTTCCAAAACCGCGTCGTCGCTCTGATCGACGTACAGTGACACCCAATCGCCTTTGACCGCCTTCTTCGCGACTCGAATGCCGGCTGCCAATCGTCCGCGATGATCGCCGCCAGCACAGTCAGCGGCAACGAGCGCTGCCATCAGCCGGTCGGCCAGACTTCCTTCCGTGTCTTCAAACGCCGCCGCCATGGCAACGACGACGCTGCGTCCGGTGAGCGTGTTTCCCTGACAGCAATAGAATCGCCCGGTCATCGCGCCCCAATAGCGACTGTCAATTCCGGCGTTTGTCGGATTGTGGACGGCCGTTCGTCCCTGCATGTCGATGATTGCCAACTGCCGCTGTTCAGCGTCCTTGTCGTCGCGCAGCAATTCGCGGATGACCGCGTCCGGGCTCTGTCCCTGCTGCAACATGTCCAGGGCAGGCTCGCCCCACTTCGGAACATGATAATGTTGTGTGCAGAACGCACCGACGTCAGCTCGAACATACGGGACAACTCGGCCCACCGCCGGATACTTGCTGGCGACAGCTGCGCCGCAGACACCAACCTCCGGATCGACCGCAATAATCGAAAACGTGGCCGTGATTTCTGGCTTTCCCGCTGTGTTTCCATCCGCAGGAGTTGCGCCCCACACAAGGCTCGGCAGCGTCACGCCAGCAATCACCAGCGTACCCACTCTCATAAAGTCCCGACGGTTTGTCCCGTCAAAGAAATCGCAACGAATGCCCGACCGATTCAACATCTCAGTTGCTTCCTTCTCTCAACACGATCCGATCTGCCCAAGCGTTCCAAGGTGCCG